>NZ_JALHPM010000015.1:0-60477 GCF_022842525.1 Luteitalea sp. | reverse complement strand
CGCAGGGGCACCGCCTGCGCGAGGGCCGCCGCATCGCGCGGCACCGTCACGGGGCGTCCCCACGTCTGGCCTGCCATCCAGCCATTGGTCACGAGGTAGTTGCCGATCGAGCCGAACACGTCGGCCTGCGACGTCCAGATGTCGCGGCGACCATCGCCATCGAAATCCACCGCGAAGCGGAGATAGCTCGACGGCATGAACTGCGGCTGGCCCATTGCGCCCGCCCACGACCCCTTCAGCTTCGGCAGGTCGATGTGGCCGGCGTCGAGAATCGCCAGGGCATCGAACAGTTGCCCGCGGAACAGGGCGCTGCGCCGGTCGTCGTACGCCAGTGTGGCCAGCGTCGGCAGGAGGGGGCGGACGCCGCTGAAGCGCCCGAAGCTGGACTCGAGCCCCCACACCGCGACGAGCACGTGTGGCGGCACCTTGTACTGCGCAGCGACCTTGTCGAGGATGGCCTCGTGCCTGGTCCGCATCTGCCGGCCCAGACGAATCGTCGGCACCCCGACGCGACGCGCGATGTACTGATCGAGGGTCTCCTTGAACTCGGCCTGCGTCCGGTCGCGCTGGAGAATCTGCTCGACCGGGGTGATGTCGCGCAGCGCCGCCTCGATCGTCGCGGCCGAGATGCCCTTCGCCAGCGCCTCCTCGCGCACGCCCTGCAGCCACTCCGGGAACGGTGGCAGGGGAGGCGTCACGGCGGCCGGCGTCGGCGTGGCGGGCGCGGCGCTCGTCTGTGCAAGAGCGATCGACGAGGCGAACAGCAGCGCCACGATCAGTGCGCCGCGAAACGGAGGAAGCATCGACCCATGATGCCCCGCCTTCGCGTCGAACGCCACGACGACAGGGCGCTGCTCGCGCGGCTACTTGCCGTCGAGCAACGCGATGAGGCTCGACGTGTCCCAGCGCTGGCCGCCGCGGGCCTGAATCTGGGCGTAGAACTGATCGACGAGCGCGGCCACGGGCAGGCGCGCGCCGTTGCGTCGGGCCTCGTCCATCACGATGCCGAGGTCCTTGCGCATCCAGTCCACCGCGAAGCCGAACTCGAACTGGCCATCGACCATGGTCTGCCAGCGGTTCTCCATCTGCCAGGATTGGGCCGCGCCCTTCGACACCACCGACATCACGGCCGGGATGTCGAGATCGGCCTGCCTGGCGAAGTGCAGGGCCTCGGCCAGCCCTTGTACGAGCCCCGCGATGCAGAGCTGGTTGACCATCTTGCACAGTTGACCGGCGCCGCTGTCGCCGATGCGGGCCACCATCTTGCCGTAGGCCTTCAGCACCGGCTCCACCCGGGCGTAGGGCTCCTCGTCGCCCCCGCACATCACGCTCAGCTGCCCCTTCTGGGCCCCGGCCTGTCCGCCCGAGACCGGCGCGTCGATGAAGTGCAGGCCGTGCGCCCGCGCCGCCTCGTGCAGTTCACGCGCCACAGCGGCCGATGCCGTCGTGTGATCGACGAACACCGCATCCCGACGCATGCCGTGGAACGCGCCGTCGGCGCCCACGGTCACCTCCCGCACATCCGCGTCGGCGCCGACGCACGCGCAGACGAGGTCCGCTCCGGCCGCCGCCTCGCGCGGCGTCGCCGCCTGCTGCCCCCCGTACTCGGCCACCCACGCCTCTGCGCGACTGGCCGTGCGGTTGTAGACGACCACGTCGTGGCCCGCCCGCTGGAGATGACCGGCCATGGGCCCGCCCATGACACCAAGACCGAGAAAGGCGATGCGCATGCGGGGGATCGTATCAAGAGCGTCGGTCGGGACCGCGACACTCCACGTACAATCGTGACGAATGTCCCGACGATGGCGGCTCGCGGTGGCGTTGCTGGCGCTGACGGTCATGCTCGGCGCCCCGGCGCTCGCGCAAACGCCGCCAGCGACGGCGCCCACGATGCCGAGTCCACTCCGCATCGCCCTGGTGCCGCTCGACGACCGGCCGGTCTGCCTGCAGTACCCGCAGATGCTGGCGCCGATCGCCTACGCGGAGGTCGTCGCGCCCCCGCTCGAGGACCTCGGTCGCTTCACCACGCCGGGCAACACCGACGCCATCACCCGGTGGATGCGCGCCCAGGACTGGTCGCGCATCGACGCGCTCATCGTCTCCACCGACATGCTCGCCTATGGCGGGCTGGTCGCCTCCCGCGTCCACGGCGTGGACCAGGCGCGGGCCCTCTCCCGTCTGGCCGTGCTCCGCGACCTCAAGCGCGCGCATCCCGCGCTGCCGATCTACGGCTTCAGCACGATCATGCGGCTCGCGCCGACGGCCGATGGTCGCAACGAGGCCTGGCGCGAGAAGCTCGCGCGCTGGGCCGAGATGGCCGACGATGCGCGGCCGGGCGCGGAGCGGCAGGAACTGGCCACCCTCGTTGCCGACATTCCCGCCGCGGCCCTCGCCGACTACCGGCGCGCACGGGCCAGGAACCGCGCCGTCAATCTCGCCGCCGTGCAACTGGTGGCCGACCGGGTCGTCGACTTCCTGGTCGTGTCGCAGGACGACGCGAAGCCGCGTGGGGTGCACCTGGCAGACCGGCAGGCGGTGACGAGCGCCGTGTCGGAGCAGGATCTCGTCGGTCGGGTCGGCGTGCAGCCGGGCGCGGACGAAGTGGCGATGTTGCTGCTCGCACGCGCGGTGCTGCGTGCACGGGACCTGCAGCTGGCCATGCGGGTGACCTACTCGTCCGAAGCCGCCCGGACGATGGTGGCGCCGTTCGAAGACCGTCGACTGCATGAGACGGTCGAGTTCCAGCTCGTCGCGGCGGGCGCGGGCGAGGCCCGCATGGACGACCCAACCGATCTGCACCTGTTCGTGTTTGCATCGCGTCACGACCCCGGACGACCAGCGCCGTTCGCCGCGGACGTCGTGAAGGCTGTGGACGCGGGCCATCGCGTGATCGTGGCCGACGTCGATCCGAAAGGTGATGTGCAGGGCGGATCGACGACGTTCACCGACGCCCTGCTGGCTGCGCAGGTGTTTCCGCGACTGTATGGGTATGCCTCCTGGAATACGGCAGGCAATACGCTCGGAACGGCGATTCCCCAGGGCCTGCTCGCGGCGGCGGGGACCTGGCTCGCGGCGCGCTGTGCCAGCCCGGCCTGGGCATCGATCGCCAACGCCCAGGCGACCTTCATGCTGCACCGAGTGCTGAACGACTATGCCTATCAGGGCGTGCTGCGGCCGCAGGTGAATGCCGAACTCCGGCAGGCGAACCGTACCCCGCTGTGGCTGGCGGACAACGCCTCCGAGGTGGCCTCGCGCATCCAGCAGGCGCTGGCGCCGACGCTCGCGGGATACGCCGCGCCCTTCACCGCCGGACCGTACGTCCTGCGCGCGTCTCGCGCGCCGGCGGTCTCCGTGCAGCTCGGCGCGCCGCGCGACCTGCGCGTGACGCTCCCCTGGGCGCGCACGTTCGAGGCGGCCATCACGTTCGACGTCCCGGTGCATCTTCCGGTGACGGCCGGCTCGGAGAGCCGGCCCTACCCACCCGCCCCGGTACCTGCCTGCGCCCCGACACCGCCGTGACCGCTGTACTGCTGCTTGGCGTGTTCGCGCTGTTCGCGACGCTGATGTTCCTGCGTCGACTGCCGGCCCTGCTCGCGTTGCCGGCCATGGCCGCCGCCATCGCCATCGTCGTCGGCGATCCGCTGGCGCACTGGCTGACGGTGGTGATGGCCGACGGCGCGGTGCGCCTGGCGCCGGCGTACGTCGCCGTGGCCGCGGGCGCGATGCTCGGGCGCGTGATGATGTCCACCGGCATCGCGGAGGACGTGATCCGTCGCGCCGCCGAGTTCGGCGGCGACCGGCCGATGGTCGTGGCGGGCGCCCTGATGGCGGTCACGGCCGTGCTGTTCACGTCGCTGACGGGCCTTGGCGCCATCATCATGGTCGGCTCGCTGGTGCTGCCGATCATGATGAGTCTCGGCGTGCCGCGTCGCCTCACCGCCATCCTCTTCCTGCTGGCGTTCGCCACCGGCTTCATCTTCAACATCGCGCTCTGGCGGCTCTACCGGGAGCTGCTCCAGCTGTCGCCTGGCGCCCCGTTGCCGCGCGAGATCGTGACGTTCGCGGTCGGACTGGCGGTGATCATGACCACGGTGGTCGCCGGCTATGCGACATGGGCGGCCCGGCGTGCCCCGGAACTGCGCCTGTGGTCCGCGCCGGCGCGACCCTCGCGCAAGCCGGGGGTGCCATGGCCCGCGTGGCTGACGCCCTTCGTGCCGCTCGTGCTCTACGTCGGCTTCGGATGGCGCGAGGTGCCCGCGTTCCTCGCCGGCGCGCTCTACGGCATCCTCCTGACGCGTCCCCGCGCGATCGTCCAGACGCTGCTGTCGTCGATGATTCGCGGCGTCGAGGACGCCGCACCGGCCGCCATCCTGCTGGTCGGCATCGGCATGCTGCTCAACGCGCTGATGCTGCCGGAGGTCCGTGTCGCCCTCGCACCGCTGGTGGCGCAACTCCCGGTGCAGTCGCCGATCAGCTACGTGGTGTTCTTCACGGTGCTGTCGCCCCTCGCCCTGTATCGCGGTCCGTTGAACCCATATGGCGTCGGCGTCGGCGTCTACAGCCTCATGCTGGCCACGGGTGTGTTGCCGGCGCTGGCGCTGCTGGCCGCGATCATGTCGATCGTGCAGGTCCAGAACGTGTGCGATCCGACCAACACGCACAACGTCTGGGTGGCGACGTACACCGGCGTGCGGGTCGAGGACATCACCATCGCGACGCTGCCCGCCATGATGGTCGTGTGCCTCGGCGGACTGCTGGTCGGAGCCTGGCTGTTCCTGTGAGCGCCGCCACCCGCCTCCGCATCGGTGTCGACGTCGGCGGCACGTTCACCGACGTGGTGGCCGTCGACGCCGACTCGTTCGCCATCGTCGCCCAGCTCAAGGTGCCGACCACCCACCACGCCGCCGAGGGGGTGGCCCGCGGCATCATCGACGGCCTGCGCCAACTGCTCGGGCAGCTCGACGCGGCGCCAGACGATGTCGTGTTCATCGCCCACTCCACCACGCAGGCCACCAATGCGCTGCTCGAGGGTGATGTGTCGCGGGTCGGCGTGATCGGTGCCGGCCGGCGCGGCGAACGCTGGAAGGCCCGGATCGACACCCGCGTGCCGCCAGTGCCGCTCGCGCCGGGCAAGGCGCTGCAGCCACTGCACGTCTTCGTCGCGATCGACGACCCGGTCGGCGCGGCTGCGGCCGCGGCGCGTGCCATCGAGACGTTGCGGACCGCCGGCACCGAGGTGATCGTCGTCAGCGAGGCCTTCGCCGTCGATGACCCCTCCGTCGAAGAGGCCATCGTCGAGGCCGCCAGAGCCGCCGGCCTGTGGGCGACGAGCGGGCACGAGGTGAGTGCGCTGTACGGCTTGCGTACCCGCACCCGCACGGCCGTCCTCAACGGCGCGATTCTGCCGAAGATGGTCGGCACGGCGACGATGACGGCGCAGGCGGTGGCGCAGGCGGGGATTCGGGTGCCGCTGATGATCATGCGATCGGACGGGGGCGTGATGACCGTCGAGGAGGTCGCGCGGCGTCCGATCCAGACGATGCTCTCGGGCCCGGCGGCGGGCATCGCCGGCGCGCTGATGCACGAGCAGGTCTCCGATGGCATCTTCATCGAGGTCGGCGGCACGAGCGCGGACATCTCGGTGATCCGCGACGGTCACCCCCAGATGCGCCCGGCACGCGTCGGTGGCCATCGGACGTTCCTCAATACCCTCGACGTCCGCACGCTCGCCATCGCCGGCGGCAGCATGGTGCGTGTGCAGGGCAGCCGCCTGGTGGACGTCGGCCCGCGATCGGCCCACATCGCCGGCGTCGGCTACGCCTGCTTCGCGCCGCCTGGGGCGTTTGCCGGCCCGGTGCAGGTCGTGTCCGTGCAGCCGATGTCCGGCGACCCGGCCGACTACGTCGTGCTCGAGAGCGAGGCGGGTCGCTTCGCGCTGACGCCGACCTGTGCCGCCAATGCCGTCGGTCTCGTGCCGGAGACCGCGTTCGCCAGGGCGGATCGCGAGACGGCGCGCGCGGGCTTCGCGGTGCTCGGGCGTGCGATTGGCCAGGACGGCGACGCGCTCGCGCAGGCGGTGCTCGATGCCGCGTGCGCGAAGGTGGTCACGCAGGTGCGTGCCCTCGTCGAGGAGTATCGATTGCCACCGGCCAGCGTGGACCTGATTGGCGGCGGTGGCGGCGCGGCGGCGCTCGTGCCGCGGAGCGGCGCCCTGATGGGCGTGCCGTGGCGACTGGCGCGGCAGGCCGAGGTGATCTCGCCGGTCGGTGTGGCCCTCGCCATGGTGCGCGACACCATCGAACGCAACATCGTCGATCCCACACCCGCCGACGTGTTGCGCGTGCGTCAGGAGGCGCTGGAGGCGGCCGTCCGCAATGGCGCCCTGGCCGAGACGGTCGAGGTGCAGGTCGAGGTGGATGCCCGGCGCAACCTGGTACGCGCCGTCGCCGTGGGGTCGGCGGAACTGCGTCGGGGGGCGGCTGCGGAACGCGCGGTGGACGACGAGGCGCGCCGCATCGCTGCGGCGCGATCGATGCAGCGGTCGCCGGAGGACGTCACGTGCGTGGCGCGCACCACGGGCCTCGACATCTTCACGAGTGACGCCAGGCCCGGCGTCTGGTGGCAGCCCTGGCGACGGGAGGCCTCCCAGCTCAGGGTGCTCGACCGCGGCGGCGTCGTGCGCCTGCAACGGCAGGGCGCCGTCGTGTCGACGACGACCGTCGCGGCGCTGGACGCCGAGCTCCGCGCGCTGGTGACGCGTCTGGCCGACTTCGGGGACGCGGGCCGGAGCATCCCAGACGTGTACGTGCTCGTTGGGGCACGCCTCGTCAACCTGTCGGGGCTCGCCGACGAGGGCCAGATGCTCGGGCTCGCCGGCGTCGAGGTGCGGGCGCAGGCGCCGGACCAGCCGGTGGTGATCGTCGCCACGGCGCGGCAGACCTGACGTCGACATTTTCATCATCGCGCCGCGCGTTTCGTTGCAGAGTACTGATGTGACCGAGTTCGACGTCCTGGTCGTGGGTGGAGGCAATGCCGGCTGTACCGCGGCGATCGCGGCGGCGCGGCTCGGTGCGCGTGTCTGCCTGGTCGAACGCTACGGCTTCCTCGGCGGCACCGCGACCGCGGCGATGGTCGGTCCGTGGATGACCTATCACGCCGGGACCGCCGACGAGGCCGGACGCGTCACGGGAGCCATCGCCCAGGAATACGTCGAGCGCCTGATCGGGATGGACGGCTCGCCGGGACACCTGCCCGACGCCTCCGACTACGTGCCGACCATCACGCCGTTCGATCCCGAGATCCACAAGTGGCTGCTGATGGCGATGTGCGAGGAGGCTGGCGTGCAGTTGCTGCTGCATGCCACCTTCCTCGACGCGATCCTCGATGGCGCCCGCATCGCCGGTGTGCGGGTGCAGACGGTGTCGGGGCCGCGCGACCTGCGGGCACGCCGCACCATCGACTGCACCGCCGACGCACTCGTGTCCCATGCCGCGGGTGTCCCCTGCGAGCAGGGGAGCGCCGACGGACTGGTGCAGCCGATGACGATGATGTTCAGGCTGAGCCACGTCGATCTGGCAGCGACGGCCGCGTGGTTGCGCGACCATCCGGATCAGGTGCGGACCAGCCTGCGGCCCGAGCAGTTCTCGGCCGACACGCTCACCGCGATTGCCGGTCTCTGGGACCTGTGGCAGGCGGCACGCGACGCCGGGGAGGTCGACATCCCGCGCGAAGTGGTCAGCCTGTTCCGTGGTGCGCACCTCGACGAGGTCACGGTGAACATGACGCGTGTGACCGGCCTCAATCCGCTGGACGCCGACGATCTCACGCGCGCCGAGGTCGAGACCCGGCGCCAGACGATGGCGCTGCTGCGGTTCTTCAGGACGCGCGTGCCGGGTTTCGGGCGATGTCGACTGGCGGCCACGCCGGCGCAGGTCGGCGTCCGCGAGAGCCGTCGCATCGTCGGCGAGTACCAGTTGACGGGCGACGACCTGCTGCACGCGCGGACCTTCCCGGATGGGGTCGCGAGGAGTGCCTATCCGATCGACATCCACAATCCGAAGGGCGCCGGCACCACGACCGTGCGACTGCCTGCGGGCCGCACCTACGAGATTCCCTACCGCTGCCTCGTGCCGCTGCAGGTCGACGACCTGCTCGTGGCCGGGCGGTGCATCTCCGTGACGCACGAGGCGCTGGCCTCCACGCGTCTCACGCCGACCATCATGACGCTCGGGCAGGCCGCCGCGACGGCGGCCGTGCAGAGCCTGCACGCCGGCGTCGCGCCGCGCGTGATCGACACCGATGCGCTGCGCGCGTCGCTCGTGGCGCAGGGCGTGGACCTGCGTCGCGCGGAGTCCATGCCTTCGTGAACGACATCGCCATCCAGGAAGGGCGCTGGGCGCCCGTCTCTGCCGGAGAGTACGACCGCCGCACGCGCACGGTCTCGGTGAATCTGACCGTGGTCGAGGAGGTGGCCGCCCGGTTCGGTCACCACGCGGCGGTCGTGATCGCCGCCATCGTCGCGCACGAGCGGGTGCACGTGCTCTCGACCCCCGAGGCCCTGCCGCACGACGAGGAACTGCGAGCCCGGGCCGCGGCGACCGCGGCCTCCAGCGCGGACGTCGTCGCCCACATCGACGAGGTCCTCGCGGGAGCCTGGACGTGAGCGGCGGCCATGGGCCTTCGGCCGTCGGCCTTCGAGAGGACCCCGCCCGGTTGCCGGTTCCCGACTCCCGATTCCCGGTTCCCGGTTCCCGGTTCCCGAGGCTGTTCCTGGGTATCGACGGCGGGCAGACCGGGACGCAAGCGGTGCTGGCCGATGCCACCGGACGCGTGCTCGGGCGCGGCGCCGGCGGCCCCTCCAACCACGTGGAGATGCCGGGCGGTCGCGAGCGCCTGCGTCAGGCGATCCTCGACAGCGCGGGCGCCGCGCTGGTCGAGGCCGGTCTCGGCGGTCTCGAGCGCGTCAGCTTCGACGCGGTTTACTGCGCGATGACCGGCGAAGCCGACTTCAAGACCGAGATCATCACGCCGATGTTCACGGCAGGGGTCGTGCAGGTCGAGCACGATGCACCGGCCGCCCTCGCGGGCGCGACGCTCGGCGCCCCCGGGATCATCGTCGTCGCTGGTACCGGGTCGGTCGTGTTCGGCGAGAACGCGTCCGGTCAGACGGCACGGACGGGTGGGTGGGGCTATGTCTTCGGCGACGAAGGCAGCGGCTTCGGCCTGGCGCGTGACGCCGTCCGCGCCGCCCTGGATGCCCTCGATGGCGTCGGTCCCGACACCAGGCTCGTGCCGGTGCTGACCGGGACCTTCGGCGTGACCGACCTGCGCCTGCTGCCGATGGTGATGTACAACGGCCACATCAGCCGCGATGGCGTGGCCGCCGCGGCCCGTCAGGTGCTCGACACGTGGCAGGCCGGTGACGCCGTGGCCACGCGCGTGGTGATGGAGGGACTCGACGCGCTGGCCAGCCGCGTGCAGTCGGTGGCCGCTCGCGTCTGTCTCGACGCACCGCTCGTCTGCCTCTCCGGCGGGGTGTTTCGCTCGGCGCCGTACGCCGCCGCGTTCGCGGCCGCGGTGCAACGCCGCGTGCCTGCCGCGCACGTCGAGCCTGCCCGTCTCAGTCCGGCCGCCGGCGCGGTCTTGCTGGCGCTGCGTGCGGGCGGCATTCCGGTGACCGACACCGTGCGCGAGACATTGCGCGCGTCCGCGCTCGAGGAGCGTCCGTGATCCACTCGCAGCAACTGCTGGCCCACCTCCGCAACCGTCTGATCGTGTCGTGTCAGGCGCCGGCCGAGTCGCCCCTGCACGATCCCTATGTCATCGCGCGGCTGGCGCGCGCCGCCGAGTTGCAGGGCGCCGGCGGCGTGCGCATCGACTCGCCTGCCCACGTCGCCGCGACGCGTGCGCTCGTGGGGGTGCCCATCATCGGCCTCCACAAGCAGACGCACGACGGTTCGGCGGTGTACATCACGCCGACGTGCGGCGCTGCGGCCGGGGTCGTCGAGGCGGGCGCCGACATCGTCGCGGTCGACGCCACCGCGCGGCACCGCCCGCACGGAGAGCGACTGGTCGACATCATCGGCGTCATCAAGGCGCACGGGCGGCTGGTCATGGCCGATGTCGCCACCGAGACGCAGGGCCTCGCCGCCGCCGATCTCGGCGTCGACCTGATCGCGACGACGCTGTCGGGCTACACCGAGGACAGCCTGCGGCACCCCGGACCGGACCTCGTGCTGGTCGAGCGGCTCGCCACGGCCACTCGCCTGCCGGTGGTGGCGGAGGGCCGCATCCGATCGGCGAGCGACGTCAGAGCCGCCTTCCGGGCCGGCGCCTATGCCGTCGTCGTCGGCGGTGCCATCACCGGCATCGACGCGCTCGTGCGTCACTTCGTCGAGGCGACGCCGGCGGGCCTGGCGGAGACGACCGATGCGTGAGCATGCCGAAGGCCCAAGGCCGAGTGCCGGACGGCGCTGGCTGAGAAACACAGTCGCTCGAGGTGTGGTGCTGGCGCTGTGGGCGCTGGCTGGATGCGCGTCGCCCTCGGCCCCTCCGCCGTCACAGGCCACGCCGCCGATCGTCAGTGCGCCGGCCCCGGAGGCGGCCGTCCCGCGCGCGGCGCCACCGGCAGCGGCGATCGACGAGTGGGACGTCGATCTCGAACGCGACGAACGCCGGGGCGGTCACACGATCGCCAGGCATGTCGGACGCACCGAGGCGCAGCTCCAGGCGCGGTTGCGCCGCGAGTCCATCTCGGCGGCGTCCACCTATCCCGATCTCGAGACGGCCGAACGGGTCGTCGCAGCGACCCTGACCGCCAATCGTCAGCGTGTACAGACGTGGGTGAAACGATCCGCTCCCAAGCCCAACCTCGCCGTGCGTCACCGCGCGCGCGACGACCTGCCGACGGGGCGGTTGCTGCGTCGTGGCGATGATGCGTCCGACGAGGTCTTCGGCGCGGTCGTCGTCCTCCGCTGGCGAGATGAGGCGTGGTACGTGCTGACGTCGTATCCGGAGAACGTGCGATGAATCTCAAGGGGCCGTTGGACTGGCCACACCTCGAATCGCTGTGTGGCGGCTACCTGCATCAGGACTTCACGGCCGAGCACGGATCGGCGGTGCAGGCCGCGCGGGCCTGGCTGGCCGACGGAAGCGCCGTCGACGCGCGGGAGCTCTCCTCGGAGTGGCGGACGTTCCTCAACGTCACGCACGGCATGGGTGCTGACGCGCGGGCGCTGGCCCTGCGCGAGGTGGCCGGTGGGGCCTGGGCGCCGACCAGCGAGGCCGAGTTCGAGGCGGTCTCGGCGTTGCTCATCGACGCCGGGCACACCTGACATCCGGCCGCTACGGAGTCTGGGGTCGCTTCGGCGGCGCCGTCAGGGCAGGCGGGAATGACGCCGCGCCCGACCCTGCCGGGTTGCGCAGGCGCATCTGGCCACCGCGAAGCGGGTAGAGCGGAATCTTGAGGCCGCCGGTCTTGTCGAGGGTGTCGAACAGCGCCGCCCGCATCGTCGCGATCGTCGCCGCGTGTGCCGGGTCGTCGATGAGGTTGCGCGCCTCGTGGGGATCGGCCTTCAGGTCGAAGAACATGTCGACGTCCCACACCCCGTGCGTGAACACGTACTTGTACTGCTCGCCGCGCAGGGCGAACTGCGTCGGCGTCTGCGGGAAGCTCCACTCCCAGTAGTACTCGTAGAGCAGCGTGTCGCGCCACGGGGCGGTCGCATCGCGCAGCACCGGCAGCATGCTCATGCCCTGCATGTGCGCCGGCGGCCTCGCCCCGGCGAGGTCCAGCAGGGTCGGCGCGATGTCGATGTTGGCGACCACGCGGTCGATCTGCTGCCCCGGCGTCACCAGTCCCGGTGCGTACACGAGCATCGGCACCCGCATCGACCAGTCGAAGGCCGTGCGCTTGTCGATCAGGCCGTGCTCGCCGAAGGCGAAGCCGTTGTCGCCCATGTAGATGATCAGGGTGTTGTCGAGCTGCCCGGCCTGACGGAGCCAGTCGACGACGCGGCCGACGCTGTCGTCGACGGCGCGCAGCGTCTCCATGTATTGCCGGTAGTACTCCGCGACGTCGAGGGTCGAGTGGTAGGGATACTCGACGCCGTGCCAGCTGTTGCGCTGGTTGCGCACCCAGGTGGGGAAGCGTCCGGCGTCCGCCGCAGCGATCGGCATCGTCACCGGCGATGGCACCGCAACGCCGGCGAGCGACCCCTTGTGTCGGTCGGCGGGCGAGAAGTTCGCGTGGACGCCCTTGTGCGACAGATAGAGGAAGAACGGCTTGTCGCGCGACGCCTTGCCCAGCCAGGTGATGGCGTAGTCGGTGAGCTCGTCGGTGATGTAGCCCTTCTGCGGCACGCGCTGGCCATCGACGTTGAGCATCGTCGCGCCGGCGCGCGGCACGTACTCGCCCTGGCCGCGGAAGCTGACCCAGTGATCGAAGCCGGGCTGCGGCGCGTCGTTGGCGTCACCGATGTGCCACTTGCCGATGAGGGCGGTCTGGTAACCGGCGGTCTGCAGCAGTTGGCCGACGTTGGGCAGCCCCGGCGGGATCGGCGTGAAGTTGTCGACGACGCCGTGGGTGTGCGCGTAGGTGCCCGTGAGGATCGACGCGCGCGACGGCGAGCACAGGGCCGTGGTCACGAACGCGTTGCGCATGTGGGCGCCGCCCCGGGCGAGCGCGTCCATGTTGGGCGTTCGGGCGAGGGGGTGGCCCATCACGCCGAGGGCATCGTGGCGATGGTCGTCGGTCAGGATGAAGACGATGTTGCGTGGCCGTGGCGCCTGGGCCGTCGCGGCCGGGACCCCCGCGGCCAGGAGCAGCAGGAGGCACAGCGCCAGCGTGCGCCTCATGCCGGCCCCACTTTGGTGGTGCGCAGGCCGAGACCCAGCGTCTGCTTGCAGTACGCCAGGCTGCGTTCGATCTCGCGGCGCTGTTCGGCCGGGTCGTTGGGCTTGGTCGTGGTCGGCGCCATCGGCGCCTTTCGACGCATCACCCGGATGAAGCGCGCGAGGCTCTGGCCTTCGAGGCGGGGCCACGCGTTCCAGAAGGCGTCTTCGAGGAAGGGCAGGTCGCGCCCGACTCCCGAGATCGTCTCGATGTGGATCGGCACGCCCGGGCACAGCTCGGCGAATCGCGGCATGAAGCGCACGAAGTCGACCTGGCCGTCGCCCATGGCCGTCCACTTCACGCGGCATCCGGTGGGGATCTCGGTCACCACGCCATCACGCAGGCTGGTGGTGACGATGTAGGGCGCCAGGATCTCGAGGGCGTCCACCGGGTTCTCGAGGGTCCAGAGCGAGTTGCCGGAGTCGTAGTTGACGCCGACGAAGTCGCGTCCAGACATCTCGACCAGCGCGGCGAGTTCGTCGGCACGCATGTCGCCGGCGTGATTCTCGACCGCGATCTTGACGTTGGCGTCGAGGGCCTCGGAGCGTCCACCCTTGAGCACCGACACCAGGCTGTCCATGTGGCGCCCGATGCCGCCAGGCGTCAGCCGGTCCTCCCACGTGCCGAGCACCACCCGGATGACCGGTGAGCCGACGATGCGCGCGGTGCGAATCGCCTTCGACAGCTGCTCCTGGGCCGAGCCATTGGCCGGCCGGAACGCCTTGCTCGTCGGGCACACGCTCCAGGTGCCGACGTGGATGGTGACGTTGCGCGCGTCGGCATCCTCGCGCAGCTTGCGCAGGGACGCCTCTTCGAGCGACTCGAAGGCCTCGAGGTCACTGATGAACAGCGAGTCTGCGCCGAGGGTGGTGGCGTACTCCAGCAACCGGGGAGCCTTCCAGTTGCTGGCTCTCACCGAGAAGTTGTCGTAGCCGAGCGCCACGGGGCGCGGCAGCACCACGGACGGCGCCTTGCTGGCGCCGCCCTGACCGCGCAGCGTGGTCGCGGCGAGCACCGCGGCGGACGAGGACAGGAAGGCCCGACGACTGGAAGATGGGGACACGCCCCAAGTCTACTGCGACCGCGCCACGTACCCTTCGCGGGCCACCACCGTCCCGGCTCGTGCACGGAGCCGCACGTCCAGGCGGTGCCAGCCCGGCGCCGCCGGACCGGACGGGGTATACGTGAGCAGATAGCGTTGCCGGTACTGCGACAGGATGCCGCGGAACGTCTCCGACAGGTGGGCGCCCTTGTCCACCCGCAGGAAGTCGCCCCCCGACAGGTCCGCGGCGGCCTGCAACAGGCGCAGGCTGTCGCCCGGCGTTGGTGCGATCCACGTCTGGCGCGTGAAGGGGTCGGCAAACGGCGACGATGTCACCGCGGCAGGCAACCCGGCTCCCACCGGGAAGACCACCACGTTGGTGCGGCGCAACGTGTCGAGCGCCCGAGTCGCCGACGTCCAGCTCGTCGTGTCCTGCCCATCGGTGAAGAGCAGGAACACCGACGGTCGCTGGTCGGCATGCGACAGCGCGCTGCCGAAGACGATGGCGTCGTGCAGCGGGGTGGCCCCGGCGGCCTCGAGCGTCGCCAGCGTCGCGTCCAGGTTGCCATCGGGCGGCGCCGCGCGCCGCAGCAGGCGCAGGCGA
Source organism: Luteitalea sp. (assembly GCF_022842525.1). Taxonomy (NCBI): domain Bacteria; kingdom Pseudomonadati; phylum Acidobacteriota; class Vicinamibacteria; order Vicinamibacterales; family Vicinamibacteraceae; genus Luteitalea; species Luteitalea sp. Next base: position 45,939 of record NZ_JALHPM010000015.1, on the reverse strand, counting down.
TCGGAGAACGTGAACAGCGACAGCCGGTCATCGGGCGTCAGCTCGGCGACCAGGGCCCGGACCGCCACTCGCAGCTGCCCGAGCGTGCGGCCATCCACGCTGCCACTGAGGTCGAGACCGATGATGACGTGGGCACTGTCGGTCGTGCCGAGTGAGTCCACCACCTGCTCCACGCCGTTGTCGCGGACGAGGAAGTCGTGCGCCGTCAAGCCGCCGAGCGGCTTGCGATCCTTGTGCGCGAACGCGTCCACCGTGACCACGTCCACGGAGGTGCGGAACAGCGGCACCTGGTCCTGCGCCCGCGGCGTGGCCGTCAGGTGACACAGCGCGCCTGCCGTGGCCAAGAAGATCCCGTACCGCATGCGGAACACCAGGCGCCTCGTCATGGGACCACCGTCTCGCCGAGTGTGGCCAGAATCCGGGTGCGTTCGACGAGTTGCCCCCCGGCATAGATCGTCCAGGCGTCCGCGGGCTGTCGCGCGGCGAGGGCGGCAGGCGTGCCGAACTGGCGCGTGAGATCGAAGGCGCCGCCGGCGTTGCCCCGCCGCAGCGACGCCTGCATCATCGCGACGAGCGCGGTGTGCCGCAGTGCCGGCACGGCGGAGGCCCTCGCGTAGGCGGATGCTGCCCGATCGGGCTGTGATCGTGCTTCGTGGACCTCGCCCATGAACAGGTGCGCGAGACCACAGATGGCGTCGCGACACGCGCCCGGCAGCAGCGGCGTCAGCACGCGCTCCGCCTCGTCGAGGCGGTCGCGCTCGAGGGCCACCCGACCAAGGCGCAGCGTCGCCTCCCGGTCATCCGGCGACACCTCCAGCGCGCGTCGGTACTGCTTGCCGGCATCGTCCATGGCGAGCAGCATCGGCCCGAGGCGCGATGGTGTGGAGAGTCGCCGCATGGACACGGCGACATTCGCCCCTGGTGCCTCGTCGGCCAGCCGGGCCCGGGTCTCGAGGGCCAGCCCCCGCAACAGCGCGAGGGTGGCGACCGCTTCGGGATCGTCGGCGGGCGGATGCACGGCCATGGCCTCACGAGGCACGTCGCGGAAGCGCCCGGACGCGATCAGGTGCTGCACGTGGCCGAGTCGCCACCACGTGCGGAAGCGGCGCACCTGCGCCGCCGCCACCCCGTCGTCCTCGTCGTCGAAGGCGTCGAGCCGGCGCCAGGCCTCGCGCCCGGCATCCTCGAGCGCGGCCTCGTACGCCGGGTTCAGGGTCCGGCCGGTGACGGCCACCAGGACCTCGAGCGGCAGCAGTGCGGATGCCTGCAGGCGGCGGAGCAGTTGCCGGCGCGCGTCGGCGTCACCCGCAGGCGCCGGCGTCCAGGCGGCGAAGGCCCTGCGCGAGGACGCCACCAGTTCGCTGGCGGGACTGGCGAGCAGCAGGCTGGCCGCCTGGTCCCGGCCACCGGACAGGTACCGATCGACGGCCGTGGGCCACACGTCGGGAGCGGCTGTCTGACCGAACCCGACCGCGGGGCTGGCGATGAGCCACAGCACCAGAAAGGCGGCGATTCGCGAGGGAGCCAACCACCGGGCTGTCGCGCGCGTCGCATGGATACAGGCTCGACCATGCGCGCATGTCAGCCCGTCTTGTCTCCCCTCAGGTAGCGCGATAGCATGAGCGATTGTTATAGAGGCCATTAGCAAACGTCATGATCACAGCTGACCCGACCAAGCGAGCCCAGATTCTCGAAGAGGTGCAACGCCTCGCGACCGACACGGCGCCGGAGGGCGATCGTGACCTGTTCCGCGCCTTCGCCGGCGTGGTCCTGGCCGAGATGCCCGACAGCGTGGTGTTCCGCCTCCCCACACCGGCCCTCGTGGCGCGCCTCGGAGAGTACTTCAGGTTCGTGGCGCAGACGATGCCGCCGGAAGTCCAGCTGTATCGGGGGTTGCCGGGTCTCCACGTCGACGTGCGCAATGCCGACGACGCGGAAGACCACGCCATGGCGGGGCATGACGGCGGTCCGCACGAAGTGACCATCGTCGAGACGCACACGCCCGACGCGCCGTTCATCTTCGAGAGCCTCACCAATTTCTTCAAGAACGAGGGCCTGCGGGTCTTCTCCGCGATCCACCCGCGCCTGACGGTGCGCCGGCAGTGGGAGCGGGTGGTGCACGTCGGCCCGCATGGCGAGGAGGGCTCGCAGGAACTCTTCTGCCAGTTCCGCATCGAGCGGATCGACCGCACCGACCGGCTGCGTCGCCTCGAACACCAGATCTTCAGTCTGCTCAAGAGCGTGTTCCTGGCCGTCAGTGACTTCGGCGCGATGAAGGTCGCCGTGACGGCGACGGCAGGGCGTGTGCGTGGGCGGGACGGCGATCCGCGCGCGGCCGACGGCTCACGTCGCCTGCTGCACTGGCTGTGCGACGACAACTTCGTGCTGCTCGGCGTGATGCGGTACGCGCCCGGGGCCGATGGCGCGATGCAGCCACAGGACGACAGCGCGCTCGGGGCGTTCCGCGACCCGTCGTTGCTCGAGACCGTGTTCCCCGGCCTGCCCGCCGACATCACGCGCAATCTCGCGCCGCCGGCCGACGACGACCGCATCATCGACATCGACTACTGCGTCAACGGCCGCGCCATCCATCACCTCGGCCCGCTCGAAGACGTCTTCATCCGCGAGTGGACGGCCGACGGCGCCCTCTCGGGCATGACCCTGGCCATCGGGCGCTTCGCCAAGAGTGCCTTCGCCGCCAAGTCGGCCGACATCCCCGTCCTCGATGACAAGCTGACCTACATCCTCGACGGCCTCGACGTGTCGCAGAACTCGCACGCGTGGCGCGAGGCCCGGGCCGTCTTCAACCACTTTCCGAAGCGCGAGCTGCTGTACGCGAAGCGCGAGGACCTGCGCACGATCGTCGAGCAGATGGTCACGCTGGTCGGCGACGACGAGATCGCGGTGGCGGTGCGGCAGGGGACCGGCTACGCGGCGGTCACGGTGGGCTTCTCCGACGTGCGGTACTCGCCCTCGGCCGAGGCCGCCCTGCGCGGGTCGCTGCAGCAGGCCTTCGGGCCGATCCTCTTCAGCGAATGGGCCGATCTCGGCAACAAGGCGGTCATCGTCTTCTATTTCGACGCGGCGGCACTCGAGAGCCCGATCGACGTCGAGAAGGTGCGCGCGCTGACCCGGCAGGGCGTGACGACGTGGGAGGATCAGGCGGCGCTGGAGCTGGAGAAGGTCTACGGGACCATCGAAGGCCGTCGTCTCTTCAACAAGTACGTGCGGTCGGAGAGTCGCAGCGGCCTGTACCGCGAGTCGACGACGCCGCAGGAAGTGCCGGCGGACCTCGGCCGTCTCGAGGCGCTCGAGGGCCGTCTCGAGATGAACGTGCTGCCGGAATCTGCCGAGCAGGTCACGATCAAGCTGTTCGCGCCCAAGCCGCTCGGGTTGACCGGCACCCTGCGTACTCTGCAGCACCTCGGGTTGCCGGTCGTCGAGGAACTGGCGCTACCGCTGATCCTGCCCGACAACCGCACCGGCTTCCTCGAACGACTCCGCATCCAGGCCGCGCCCCGTGTCATCGCCGCCGTCGTCGCCGCGCCCGAGCGCCTGCTGGACGCCCTGCGGGCGCTGCACGAGCAACGTGCCACCGACGACGCGCTCAATGGCCTGATCACGAGCGAGGGGCTCACGTGGCGACAGGTCGAGGTGCTGCGCACCCTGCGCAACCATCTCGTCCAGGTCCGTCCCAACTACAACGCCGACACGATCACGGGCGTCATGCTGCGCAACAGCGCGGCTGCCGCGGCGCTGCTGCGCCTGTTCGACGCCCGCTTCAACCCGGCCGTCGACGGCGATCGCGACCACGCCGTGGATCAGGCCGACCGGGCCCTGCGGATCGCCCTGCAGCAGGTCGGCAGCCTGCTCGACGACGAGATCCTGCGTGGGGTGGAGAACCTGCTGCTGGCGGTGGTGCGCACCAATGCGTACCAGAAGCCCGAGCGCCCGGTGGTCTCGATGAAGGTGGAGTGCGCGAAGGTGGCGGGGATGGTCTCGCCGCGGCCGCTGTTCGAGATCTACGTCCACTCTCCCCATCTGGAGGGCATCCACCTGCGCGGCGGCAAGGTGGCGCGCGGCGGGTTGCGCTGGAGTGATCGCCACGACGACTTCCGCACCGAAGTCCTCGGTCTGATGAAGACGCAGATGGTCAAGAACTCGATCATCGTCCCGGTCGGGTCCAAGGGCGGTTTCGTCCTGAAGGGGCAGTTGCCGACGCGGCCGGCGCTCGACCAGTACCTGATCGATCGCTACCGCCAGTTCATCTCGGGCCTGCTCGACATCACCGACAACATCATCGGTGGCGCCGTGGTCCACCCGCCCGACGTCGTGCGCTACGACCAGCCGGATCCCTACCTGGTGGTGGCGGCCGACAAGGGCACGGCGCACCTGTCGGACACGGCCAATTCGGTGTCGGCCCAGTACGGGTTCTGGCTCGGTGATGCTTTTGCCTCCGGCGGCAGCAACGGCTACGACCACAAGGTCGAGGGCATCACGGCGCGCGGCGCGTGGGAATGCGTCCTGCACCACTTCCGCAACATGGGGCAGGACATCCAGGTCGAGCCGTTCACGATGATCGGCATCGGCGACATGTCGGGCGACGTGTTCGGCAACGGCGCCCTGCGCAGCCGCGTGACGACGCTGGTCGCGGCCTTCAACCACCAGCACATCTTCATCGACCCGACGCCGGACCTCGAGAAGTCGTTCGCCGAGCGCGAGCGGCTGTTCGCCCTGCCGCGATCGACGTGGCGCGACTACGACACCTCGCTCATCAGCGAGGGTGGCGGTATCTTCGATCGGTCCGCCAAGGCCATTCCGGTGTCACCGCAGGTCCGGGCGCTGATCGGCATCGAGGCCGACGAGGTGACGGGCGAGGAGATGATCCGGCGCCTGCTGACGGCGAAGGTCGACCTGCTCTACAACGGCGGCATCGGCACCTACGTCAAGGCCAGCAGCGAGGACGACTCGGAGGTGGGCGACCGCGCCAACGACCGCGTGCGCGTCGACGCGTGCGACGTCCAGGCGCGGGTCATCGGCGAGGGCGGCAACCTCGGCATGACGCAGAAGGCGCGGCTCGAGTACTGGGAGCGCGGCGGCCTGTGCAACACCGACGCGATCGACAACTCGGGTGGCGTCGACATGTCGGACCACGAGGTCAACATCAAGATCCTGCTCGACATCCTCGTGCGGGAGAAGGTGATTGCCAGCAAGGAGGCCCGCAACGTCGTCCTCGAGCAGATGACCGACAACGTGTCGGAACTGGTGCTCGACGACAACCGTTTCCAGGCGCGGGCCATCACCCTCGACAGCGTGCGCAGCGTGGTCGACTACGACGCCTTCGTCGAGCTCATCGATCAGATGATCACCGACCGCGTCTTCAACCGGCAGGACCAGGCCGTGCCGTCGCGCGACGCGCTGCTGTCCAGTCCGCACCGCCGGCGTGGCCTGCCCCGACCGCTCCTCGCGGTGCTGCTCGGCCAGGCCAAGATGCACGCCTACGACCTCACGCTGGCCTCGTCGTTCCCGGACAGCCCGTCCGGGCTGCCGCTGCTGACCCGGTACTTCCCCGATCTGATGCAGGAGCAGTACGCGGCGCTCTTCACCAAGCATCCGCTCAAGCGCGAGATCATCGCGACGGTCGGCATCAACCACGTGATCAACAACGCCGGCATCGGGCTGCTGCCACGGCTGGCGGCCGAGACGGGCGCGGACTATGGCGCCATCGTCCAGGCGTACATCGAGGCGGACGCGGCGCTCGATGCGACGAGCCGTCGGCAGGCGGTGACGGCTGCGGGGGGAGACGCCGAGGCCGAGCGACGCCAGTGGCTCGCCATCGAGCACGAGCTCGAACAGGCGATCACGGGCACGCTCGCGGCTGCGGCGCGCTAGCCCGACCGGGGGGCTGGTCGTGCGCGCGCGAGGCACGGCTCAGCTCGCGCCTCGCGGGCGCGCGTCTTGCTCGTCCTCGCGTGATGCGTCAATGATGAGTTGCGCAAGTCGCCTGCAGCGCGCGTGGGACAATGGCTCTCTTGGCTCCTCCTTCTCGAGGCGATTCGCTCGACCTTGGTGGGTTGCAGGCCTCCGCCCGGCAGCTCGCGGCGGATCTGCGTCCCGTCACCGCGGGCAGTCCCTGGTGGTATCGCCCCACCCATCTGCGGCAGCTCGACCGTGATGCCCGCGTGCTCGGCCAGGCTTACCGCGCCGTGGCCGACGACGTGCGACGGGCCGAAGCGGTCTCGCCCGCCGCCGAGTGGCTGCTCGACAACTTCCACCTCATCGCCAACGAAGTCCGCAGCATCCACCATGACCTGCCGCCGGGCTACTACCGGCGGTTGCCGAAGGTGCGCCCGGCCGGTGGGCCCGTCATCGCCCGCGTCGAGGCCATGGCGGTGGACGTCATCCGCAACAGCGATGGCCGCATCGAGGCCGAGCGCCTGCGCGGCTTCGTGGCGTCGTATCAGTCCGTCTCGCCGCTGACCATCGGCGAGCTGTGGGCCTGGCCGAGCCTGCTCAAGGCTGGCCTGATCGCCTACGTCTCGGAGCTGTCCGAGGGCATTCGCGTCGCGCGAGACGAGGTCGCCAGGGCGGACGCCTACCTGGTCGCGATCGATGCCCGCGATCCGCACTCACTGCCGCCACCGCTCGATGACCAGCGCACCTTCCCGTTCGTCGTGCGCCTGCTGCAGCGCATTCGCGAGTACGGCCCGCATGCTGCCTCGGTGCGCAGCGATCTGGACGACTGGCTGGCGCGGCGCGGGATGACGCCGGAGGAGGCCATCCGCGTCGAGGGGCATCGCGAGGCCGCCGACCAGGTGTCGATGGCCAATGCCATCACGAGCCTCCGCTTCTGCGCCAGTCACGACTGGAGCCGCTTCGTCGAGTCGGTCAGCCTCGTCGAGGCCGTGCTGCACCACGATCCGGTCGGCGTCTATGGCCGGATGGATTTCGCCAGCCGGGATCGCTATCGGCAATCGCTCGAGTCGCTGGCCGACGGCACCGGGGAAGGGCAGCTCCGCGTGGCGAGGCAGAGTGTCGAAGCCGCCCGCCGGTCGGGTGCGCGCCTGCGCAACGGGCGCGATGCCCACGTCGGCTACTACCTGATCGGTCCGGGCCGTTCGTACCTGGAAGGCCAGCTCTCCTCTGCCGTCGGCGTGCGCGGCCGGCTGCGGCGCCTGCTCTATCGGCACCCCACGCCGCTCTATCTCGTGCCCGTCGCCCTCGTCACGCTGCTGCTCGTGGCGATAGCGTCCGGTTACGCGCGGGCCGCCGGCGGATCCGACGGACTGATCCTGCTCGCGGCGCTGCTGGCCGTGATTCCCGCCAGCGACCTCGCCACCGCCTTCGTGCAGCGGATGTCGGCCCGTCTCAGTCGTCCCCGACGGCTGCCGCGCCTCGACCTCGAGCACGGTATCCCCGAAGAGGGCCGGACGATGGTCATCGTGCCGACCCTGTTCGGCAACGTCGATGCGGTGGGCGACCTGCTCGCGCACCTCGAGGTACAGGCACTCGGCAACGCCGATCCGCGGCTGCACTTCGCCGTCCTCAGCGACTTCACCGACGCCGACGCGGAGCATCTGCCGGGCGACGAGGCCATTCTCGCCGCCGCGCGTGCCGGTATCGCCGAGCTCAACGCGCGGCACGGCCGCGACCGGCAGGACCGCTTCTACCTCTTCCACCGCGATCGCCTCTGGAACGACAAGGAATCGCGCTGGATGGGCTGGGAGCGCAAGCGCGGCAAGATCGAGGAGTTCAACCGCCTGCTGCGCGGCGCCACGGACACCAGCTTTCACCACGTCGTCGGCGACCGCTCGGTGCTCCCGGACGTGCGGTACTGCCTGACGCTCGACAGCGATACGCGCCTGCCGCGCGACGCGGCGCGTGAACTGCTCGGCATCATGCTGCACCCGCTCAACCAGCCGGAGGTCGATCCGGCGGTGCGTCGGGTGACGCAGGGGTACGGCATCCTCCAGCCCCGCGTCAGCGTGACGATGTCGAGCGCGGCCGGGTCGCTGTTTGCCCGCGTCTATGCCGGCCACACGGGCGTCGATCCGTACACCACGGCCGTGTCGGACGTGTACCAGGACCTGTTCGGCGAGGGCATCTTCGCCGGCAAGGGCCTCTATCACGTCGACGCCTTCATGGCGACGCTCGAGGGGCGTGTGCCCGAGAACGCGCTGCTCTCGCACGATCTGTTCGAGGGCCTGCATGCACGGGCCGCCCTGGTCACCGACATCGAGCTGGTCGACGACTATCCGTCGACCGTGCTGGCCCATGTGCGACGACAGCGGCGCTGGGTGCGGGGCGACTGGCAGATCCTGCTGTGGCTGTTCCCGTACGTGCCGACGGCGCAGGGCATGGCGCGCAACCAGCTGCCGTTCATCAGCCGCTGGAAGATTCTCGACAACCTCCGGCGCAGTCTCGTGCCGCCGGCGCTGCTCGCGCTGCTGGTCGCCGGCTGGACGATCCTGCCGGGGCGGCCGGCGGTGTGGACCTCGATGGCCCTGGGCGTCACGGGCGCCGCCACGCTGCTGGCGCTGGCCAGGTTTCTCGTGGCGCCGCTGCACGGGCTGTCGGTCGGCGTCTTCCTGCGGACCATCTCCGACGACGTGCAGACCGCGGCGGCCCAGGCGCTGCTGGCGCTGATGCTGCTGCCGTTCCACGCATGGGAGATGGTGCGCGCCATCATCCTGACGCTGGCACGCCTGGCCATCACGCATCGGCGACTGCTCGAGTGGGAGACGGCCTCGGCCGTGGCGGCGGCGACGGCGGGGCTGCGCGGACGCGCGGTGCTGCGCATGTTCGTGGTCCAGATGGCGTCGAGCCCGATCGTCGCTGTCCTGGCGGCCGTAGCGGTCAGTGCCTCACCGCGTCGTGGCTGGCTGCCGGCCCTGCCCTTCCTGCTCGGGTGGTGTGCCGCGCCCCTGATCGCGTGGGCGCTGAGCCAGCCGCGGACGCCACGACAGCGGACGCTCTCGCTGCACGAGCGCGCGCAGGTGCGGCGACTCGCGCGCAAGACCTGGCACTTCTTCGAGGTGTTCCTCGGCCCCCACGATCACTGGCTGCCGCCCGACAATTTCCAGGAGGCGCCGGGCCGCAGCCTCGCTCGCCGCACGTCCCCGACCAACATCGGCATGGGGCTGCTGTCGACGCTCGCGGCGCGCGATCTGGGCTTCCTCACCACGCGTGAGTTGATCGCCCGCGTCGGACACACCCTGGACACCTGCGAGGGGCTGGAGCGCCACGAGGGTCATCTGCTCAACTGGTACGACACGGCGACACTGGCGCCACTGGCGCCGCGCTACGTCTCCACCGTGGACAGCGGCAACCTCGCGACGTCCCTCGTCACGCTGGCCAGCGGGCTCGACGCGCTGGCCGCCAGCCCCGATGGCGATCCGCACCTGCGCGAGGGCCTCGTCGACACCGCGACCATCGTCCGCGGCATGACGTCGGACAGCGCCGCCGCCCCGGAGCACGTCGCCATCCACGCCAGGCTCGAGGCCATCGCCTCCAGGGTACTCGCCGACCTGCGCACGGCCGACGACGCCCCGTCAGCGCTGGCGACCAGCACCTCGGCGGCGGTCGTCGCCGTCGACGCCGTGCTCGCGATGCCCGATGCGCAGCCGAGCGGCGAGGCCGACGAGTCGGCCGTGCTGTCGTGGGCCTATGCGCTGCGTGCGGCCCTGCTGCGCGTCAGTGTGCCGCCGGCGGCGGAAGTGTCCGGTGGCGCAGATGGCACCGAGCGCGACCAGTTGCTCGCGCTGGCCGGGCGCTGCCGGTCGTTCGCCGAGCAGATGCGCTTCGGTTTCCTCTACGACCGCACCCGGCATCTCTTCTCCATCGGCTACCGACTTGCCGACGCCGACGGCCCGGGCGTGCTCGACGCGTCCTTCTACGACCTGCTGGCGTCGGAGTCGCGGCTGGCGAGCTTCTTCGCCATCGCGCGGGGCGACGTCCCGCAACGTCACTGGTTCCACCTGGGCCGCCGCGCCGTGAGCGTGGACGGCGAGCCGACGCTCCTGTCGTGGAGCGCGACGATGTTCGAGTACCTGATGCCGTCGCTGCTGATGCGGTCGTTCCCCGGGACGCTGCTCGACACCAGCAACGAGGGCGCCATCGTGCGCCAGATGCAGTACGGCAAGCAGCGGGGCGTGCCCTGGGGCATCTCGGAGTCGGCCTACAACGTGCGCGACCGGCACGACACCTACCAGTACAAGGCCTTCGGCGTCCCTGGCCTCGGCTTCAAGCGCGGGCTGGCCGACGATCTCGTGGTGGCGCCCTACGCGACGGCGCTGGCCCTGGCGATCGCGCCGCAGGCGGCCCTGAAGAATCTCTCGCGACTGACCGCGGCGGGTGCCGAGGGACGGTTCGGCTACTACGAGGCCATCGACTACACCCCGCGTCGCGGTCCGGAGGCCGATGACGCCGCCCACCCGGCCACCAGACCCGAGGGCGTCGTCGTCCGCACGTTCATGGCGCACCACCAGGGCATGTCGCTGCTGGCGGCCACCAACGTGCTGCTCGACAACGTCATGGTCGACCGGTTCCACGCCGACTCGCACGTGCGGGCCACCGAACTGCTGTTGCAGGAACGCATTCCGCGACAGGCCGCGGCCGCACCGCCGCGACCGGTCGAGCTGACGCGCACGCCGTGGACGCCGCCGAGCATCCCGCTGCGTCGCTTCAGGACGGCCCACACGTTCTATCCGCACGCCCAGTTCCTCTCGAACGGCTCGTACGTCGCCGTGCTGACCAACGCCGGCGGCGGATCGAGTCGCTGGCGCGATCTCTCGATCACCCGGGCCCGCGAGGACGTGACCCTCGACGTCGGCAGCCAGTGCGTCTACCTGCGTGATGTCCGATCCGGGCTGGTGTGGTCGCCGACCTGGTTCCCCACCATGCGGGAGCCCGAGGAGTGCTTCGTCACCTTTGCGTCGGACAAGGTGGTCTATCGCCGCACCGACGACGGCATCGAGTCGATGCTCGAAGTGGTGGTGGCGGCGGCCGACGACGTCGAAGTGCGTCGGCTGTCGCTGACCAATCGCAGCGACCGCGTCCGCGAAATCGACGTCACGAGCTATGCCGAGGTCGTCCTCGGCCGGGCCGAGGACGACTTCGCGCACCCCGCCTTCGGCAAGCTGTTCGTGCAGACCGAGTACCTGCCCGACAGCGCGGCCCTCATCTGCGGTCGTCGGCCCCGTGCCGCCAACGAACCGCGCGCCTGGGTCTTCCATGCGCTCAGCCTCGACGGCGACACCAGCTCCAAGACGGAGTGGGAGACCAGCCGCGTGCGGTTCCTCGGACGGGGCCGGACGATGGCCACGCCGATCGCCCTCGATGGGCGCGCCCTGACCGGCACGACCGGATCCGTCCTCGACCCGGTGGTCAGCCTGCGGCAGCGCGTACGGCTCGAACCGGGCGGCTTCGCGCGCCTCGCCTTCTCGACCGGTGCCGCCGACACGCGTGAACTGGCCGTCACCCTGGCCCAGCGCTACCACGACCGTGGTGCCGCGACGCGGGCCGGGGCCATGGCGTTCACGCACAGCCAGATGCTGCTGCGCCACCTGGCGATCTCGAGCGAGCTCGCGCGCCAGTACGATCGCCTGGCCTCACGCGTGCTGTACCTCGACGAGTCGCTGCGCGCCGCGCCCGCCGTGCTCGGGCGCAACACCCTCGGGCAGTCGGCGTTGTGGGCCCATGGCATCTCGGGCGACGTGCCGATCCTGCTGGTCGAGGTGCAGCAGGTGGACGACCTGCGACTCGTGCGCCATGTGCTGCAGGCGCAGGAGTACTGGCGCCTCAAGGGGCTGCGTGCCGACGTGGTGATCCTCAACGAGCATCCGGCCGACTATCTCGATCAGGTGCACGAAGGCCTGTCGAGCCTGATCGCCGGCGGGTCGTGGGGGGCGTGGCGTGACAAGCCCGGCGGCGTGTTCCTGCTCCGCACCGACGGACTGGCGGCGGCCGACCGTGGCCTCCTCACGTCGGTCGCGCGTGCCGTGCTGTCGGGCAGTCGCGGCGAGTTGTCCGAACAGCTCGATCGTCCGTCGCCCAACCCCACCCTGCCGCGGACGCTGTTCGCGCAGCGCGCCTTCCCGCTTGCCGACGACGGGCCGAGGGCGATCGAGCCCGGTCCGCTCCTGATGGCCAACGGCATCGGCGGCTTCAGCCCCGACGGTCGCGAGTATGTCGTGTCGCTGCGTCACGACGGCGACACACCGGGGCCCTGGTCGAACATCCTCGCCAACCCCGACTTCGGCACGCTCATCACGTCGACGGGCGCGTCGTTCACCTGGTCGATCAACAGCCGCGAGCACCGTCTGACGCCCTTCGACAACGACGCGGTCTCGGAAGGCACGTCGGAGGCGATCTTCGTCAGGGACGATGACAGTGGCGAGACCTGGGGCGCGACGCCGGCCCCGATGCCCCGCCGCGCTGGCGACGCCTGGCAGGTCCGGCATCGGGCCGGCGTGTCGACGTTCGACCGCGTCACCCAGCGCCTGCGGCAGTCGCTCGAGGTGTTCGTCTTCACCGACGCGCCGGTGAAGGCGTCGGTGCTCACCCTCACGAACACGTCGGGGCGGCCGCGTCGTCTCAGTCTGTTCGGGTACAACGGCTGGGTGCTCGGCCCGCCGCGCCCCGGCCTGCAGCGGTCGGTGGTGACGGGGCGCGACACCACCACGGGGGCGCTGGTCGCCTCCAATCCCTACGTGAGCGAGTACGCCGGACGCGTGGCCTTTGCGTGGTGCAGCGAGCCCGTGCGATCGATGACGGGGGACCGCACCGAGTTCATCGGACGCAATGGCACGCTGGCCGCGCCGGCCGCCATGCTGTCCGATGCGCTCTCGAACCGACTCGGCGCCGGACTCGATCCGTGCGCCGCGCTGCACGTGAGCCTGCGGCTCGAGCCCGGCGAGTCGCGCCGCGTGGTGTTCCTGCTCGGTGAGGGCACGTCGATCGACGACGTGCATGCGCTGGTCGCACGCTGCGGCGACGCCGAGCGGGTCGATGCGGGATTGGCGCGCGTGGACGCGTTGTGGGAAGAGATCCTCGGCGCTGTCCAGGTCCAGACGCCGGACGATTCGTTCGACCTGATGATCAACCGCTGGCTCCTCTACCAGACGGTGACGTCGCGGCTCTGGGCGCGGACGGGGTTCTACCAGCCGGGCGGGGCGTTCGGCTTCCGCGATCAGCTGCAGGATGCCATGGCGCTCGGCTTCAGCCGTACCGACCTGTACCGCCAACAGATCCTGCTGGCCGCGAGCCGCCAGTTCGTCGAAGGCGACGTGCAGCACTGGTGGCACCCACCGACGGGGCGGGGCACCCGGACGCGCTGCTCCGACGACCTGCTGTGGCTCCCGTACGTCGTGGCGGAGTACCTGACGGTCACGGGCGATACCTCGCTGCTCGACGAACACGTGTCGTTCCTCGAAGCGCCACCGCTGACGCCCGAACAGCACGAGGTGTACGACCTGCCGCAGGTTTCGGCGGACACGGGCACCGTCTACGAGCACTGCCGACGGGCGATCGACCGCGGCCTGACGTCCGGCGCCCATGGCCTGCCGTTGATGGGGATTGGCGACTGGAACGACGGCATGAACCGCGTCGGCCACGAGGGGCGCGGCGAGAGCGTGTGGCTCGGCTGGTTCCTCTACAGCGTGTTGACCGAGTTCGCGCCGCTGGCCGCCGCGCGCGGCGAGGCCGACACGGCCGCGCGATACCTCGCGGAGGCGCGCCGACTTGCCGGGGCCCTGGAGCTCTCCTGGGATGGCCACTGGTATCGCCGCGGCTACTACGACGACGGCACGCCGCTCGGGTCGGCGGGCAGCGAAGAGTGCCGCATCGATTCGATCAGTCAGTCGTGGGCCGTGCTGTCGGGTGCGGCGCCACCGCAGCGCGCCCGGCGCGCCATGGATGCCGTGCGGACGCACCTGGTGCGTCGTGACGCCGGGCTGCTCCTGCTGCTCACACCGGCCTTCGATCGCGGGGCCAAGGATCCCGGGTACATCAAGGGCTACATCCCCGGCATCCGCGAGAACGGCGGCCAGTACACGCATGCCGCGCTCTGGACCATCATGGCGCTGGCGCGCATGGGCTATGGCGACGAGGTCGTCGAGTTGTTCCACATGGTCAACCCCGTGAACCACACCCGCGACGCAGCGGGCGTCGAGCGCTACGTCACCGAGCCCTACGTGATCGACGGTGACGTGTATGCCCATCCGGAGCACACCGGCCGGGGCGGATGGTCCTGGTACACGGGCTCGGCGGGCTGGATGTATCGCACTGGTCTCGAGAGCATTCTCGGTCTGCACCGTCGCGGCGCGACGTTCACGGTGGCCCCGTGCATCCCGTCGGCCTGGCCCGGCTACACCATCGACTGGCGCGTCGGCTCCTGTCGCTACCGCATCACGGTCGAGAACCCCGGCCACCGTACCTCCGGCGTGGCGTCGGTGACGCTCGACGGCGTGCACGTGCCCGGCGGTGCCGTCCCGATCGTCGACGACGGCGCGGTGCACGAGGTCGTGGTGACGATGGGCGAGCCCTAGTCGGCCTTCTTCTTCGTGGTCGCGTCCGTGCTCGCCTGATCGTCGCCGGTGGTCATGCCGGTGATGGGCGCCGGTGGGGCCCCGAGGTTGACGCGGGCCTTCTTCGCGGCCGCCTGCAGCGCGTCGGCACCTGCGGGCGTGACCTGCGTCTGCCACGCGAAGACCGAGCGGAGCCTGGGCAGACCGTCGAGCGCCTTCAGGCCGGCATCGGTGACCGAGGTCGCGTAGAGGTTGACCGACTCGAGGCGCTGGAGCTTGCCGAGCGGCAGCAGGGTGCGGTCGGTGATGGCCGTGCGATCCAGCGACACCTTCCACAGGTTCACGAGCCTGGGCAGCAGCAGCGACAGGCCGGCGTCGGTGACCTGCGTGCCACCGAGGTCGAGCCAGGCGATCTGGGCGCTCAGCGGTTCGAGGGCCTTCAGCGCCGTATCGTCGAAGGCGCGGGCAGCAGGCGGGGCCTGCACCATCAGCAGTGACGACCCGGCCTGCAGCGGCTCGACGCGGAGCTTCAGGGCCTTGACGGCCTCGATGGCGGCGGGGTCGCCCGGTTGGACGCGTACCGAGAGAATGGACGGTGCGCCGAGATCGACCGGGCCGAGCCGATCGGCCATCGCCGGCTCGAGGTCCGGTGTGACCTGGGCGTCGGCCAGCACCAGGTCGAACGACGCGCCCTGATCGATCCACCACCGCAGCAGCGAGACCTCGGCGTGCGACGGCGCCGGATGCCCCCTGGGCGGCATGGCTTTCTTGTCGGACGTGGGCAGGAAGATGCGCCGCACCAGCAGGCTCGCCGAGGCGCTCCCGGGCACGATCACCGCGCCGGACTCGCCGCCCGTGCGGATGGCCTCCGGGGAATCGAGCCGCAGCTTGCCGGCCTGCCGCGCCGGCCCGTGGCAGGTCACGCAGCGGGCGTCCAGGGTGGGAGCGACCAGGGTCTTGAAGACCAGCGTGGCGCTCGGGTCGACCGGCCCGCGCGTCGTGCTGGCGCTGGCTCGGCCCGAGAACGGCGCCGGCATGTGCTCGGTGAGGTAGGTCTCGCCGTGCGTCAGCGATCCGCCGTAGTGACCGGTGCCGGCCACCAGCACCAGCGCCACCACGAAGGCCCCGGCATAGAGGCGATCGGGGGCCGCACCCTCGGCGCGCGTGCGCCACCAGGCCGCCACACACGCCAGCGTCACGGCCACGCCGAGCATCAGGCCCCACTGCTGGTGCCGCCCGACGAGGGCCGCGTCGTACTCGCCGCTCCACGACAGCAGGTTGCCGGTGACGATGGCGCCGAGTGTCGTGAGGGCGGTGAGGCCGAGCACGGTCGGCATCAGCCGTTGCAACCCGACGCCCTCGAAGCGCGGCACCCGCGCCAGCAGTTCCAGCGCCCCCGCGAGGAGCAGGAAGCCGATCGGCAGGTGGACGAGCAGCGGATGGAAGCGGCCGATGAACGGCTGGAGTTCGGTCAGCACGCGCTTACGCCAACAGGGCCTTGACGACGTGGCCGTGGACGTCGGTCAACCGGTAGCGCCGCCCCTGGTGCTTGAACGTGAGCTGCTCGTGCTCGACGCCGAGCAGGTGCATCAGCGTTGCCTGGAAGTCGTGCACGTGGACCGGGTCGCGCACCACGTTGTAGCCGAACTCGTCGGTCTCGCCGTAGGTCAGCCCGGCCTTGACGCCGCCGCCGGCCATCCACAGCGTGAAGGCGCGCGGATGATGGTCGCGTCCGTAGTTGTCCTTGGTCAGTTTTCCCTGCGAGTAGTTGGTACGGCCGAACTCGCCGCCCCAGATCACCAGCGTGTCCTCGAGCAGTCCGCGCTGTTCGAGGTCCTTGACCAGCGCCGCCGACGGCTGGTCGACCGACCGGGTCATGATCCGGATGTCCTTGGGCAGGTTGCCGTGCTGGTCCCAGCCCTGGTGATAGAGCTGGATGAACCGCACGTCGCGCTCGGCCAGCCGCCGCGCCAGCAGACAGTTGGCCGCGAAGGTGCCGGGCGTCTTCACCTCGGGTCCGTACATGTCGATGACGCTCTGTGGCTCGCTGGCCAGATCCATCACGTCCGGCACCGACGTCTGCATCCGGTACGCCATCTCGTACTGGGCGATGCGGGCATTGATCTCCGGGTCGAGCACCCGCGCGTGCTGTTCCTCCTCGAGCGCGCGGAAGGTGTCCAGCATGTGGCGACGCGTGTCGGCGCTCAGGCCGTCCGGATCGCCGAGGTAGAGCACCGGGTCCTTGCCGCGGCGGAACTGCACGCCCTGGTGCTGTGACGGCAGGAAGCCGCTGCCCCACAGGCGCGAGTACAGCGGCTGGTCGCCCTCACGGGCGCGCGACAGCAGCACGATGAACGCCGGCAGGTTGGCGTTGTCGGAGCCGAGCCCGTAGGACAGCCACGATCCGATCGAGGGCCGCCCGGCCTGCTGCGAGCCGGTCTGGACGAAGGTGACCGCCGGGTCGTGGTTGATGGCCTCGGTGTGCATCGACTTGACGAAGCACAGCTTGTCGGCGATCGAGGCGATGTGCGGCAGCAGTTCGCTGACCATCGCGCCGCTCTGCCCGTGGCGGGCCATGTCGAAGTGCGATCCCGCCAGCGGGAACTGCTTCTGGTGGGCCGTCATGCCCGTCAGGCGCTGGCCCTTGCGGATCGAGTCGGGCAGGTCCTGTCCGTTCATCGTCCGCAGCAGGGGCTTGTCGTCGAAGAGATCGAGCTGAGACGGCCCGCCACTCTGGAACAGGTAGATGACGCGCTTGGCCCGCGGCACGAGATGGGTGGCCGTCAGCGGGCCGCCGGCCGTCGTCCCTGGCGCCGCACCGGCAGGCGCCTGGGCCGGCCCGCCGAAGAGGCGCGACGGATCCAGCAGGGCGCCGAGGGCCACCGAGCCGATGCCCAGGCTGGCCGCCGACAGGAAGTGCCGCCGCGTGGCGTTGAACTTGAGATCCTCGAGAGCCTTCATCGTTTGTTCACCGCTTCGTCCGTGTTCATGATCGTACTCGCGACGACGGTCCAGGCGGCAACGTCCACCGGATCCAGGGTCCGCGCCGGCGGGTGCTCGCCCGACGCGGCCAGCGCGCGGGCCGCCCGGACATCGCCGGCAAACGTCGCGCGCTCCTTCTCGTACAGCGACCGGACCACCGCCAGTTCCGTCGGCCGGGGCGCCCGGCTCGTGAGCAGGCGGTACGCCGCGGTGATGCGCGCGTCGGTCGTCGCACCGCCCTCGCGCAGCAGCCGCTCGGCGAGCACGCGCGCCGCTTCGACGTACTGCACGTCGTTGAGCAGGACCAGCGCCTGCAGCGGCGTACTCGTCCGCTGCCGCTTGACGATGCAGAGCAGGCGTTCGGAGGCGTCGAAGCTGATGGCCGACGGCGGCGGCGTGCTCCGCTTCCACACCGTGTACAGGCTGCGCCGGTAGAGGTCGTCGCCCGTGCCCTGCGTGTAGGTGGTCGCGTTGCGCGTGGCCAGTTCCTCCCACAGCCCCGGGGGCTGGTACGGATAGACGCTCGGGCCCCCGATCGTGCGGACCAGCAGGCCGCTCGCGGCCAGCGCCGTGTCGCGGATCTGCTCGGCAGCGAGTCGGTACGACGGTCCGCGCGCCAGCCGTTCGTTGGCCGGGTCCACCTCGAGCGCCCGCGGCGACGCGGCCGACGACTGACGATACGTCTGCGACAGCACGATCTCGCGCAGCAGGCCCTTGAGGTTCCAGCCACTCTCGCGGAAGGTCACCGCCAGGTGATCCAGCAGCTCGGGATGGGTCGGCAGTCGGCCCTGGTTGCCGAAGTCCTCGGGCGTGGCCACCAGACCGGCCCCGAAGAGCAGCGCCCAGTAGCGGTTCACCAGCACGCGCGCGGCCAGCGGGTTGGCGGGCGCCAGCAGCCACTGCGCCAGCCCGAGCCGGTTCTTCGGGCCGCTGAACTTGGGCAGCATCGCCGGCGTGTCGGCCTCGACGCGGTCGGTCGGGGCGTCGTAGGACCCGCGCGCCAGGAGGAACGTCGGCCGCGCCCGCTCGGGCGGCAGGTCGCGCATCACCATCGCCTGCGGCAGGTTGGTGATGATCGTGTTCTCCTTGCCGCGCAGTGCGCGCAGCTGCGTCCGCTCCCGCTCGCCGAGGCGCGCCACCCGCCGCACCCAGTGATCGGCCAGTGCCTCGCGCGGCAGCCCTGACCCGTTGCTCCGCGGGTGCGCGAGGGCCGCCACTTCGAGCGCGGTCAACTGATCGGGGAAGACCTGGAACTCGTCCACCGAGACGTCCGAGAGGTTCTCGTCGCCGCGCCGGCCGAGGCGGATGGCCGAGATGCCCCCCCAGTCGCCCTTCGGTTCGCTGATGATGCTGCGCGAGAGGTGGTCCACCACCACGCGCGTCTTGCCTGGCACGCCATCGATGAAGAGCGTCAGGCCGGACGCCCGACTCGATCCGTCGTAGGTCACCGCGACGTGCGCCCAGGTGCCGACCTGCAGCGGCGTCACCGTCTCGATCTCGAGCGAATTGTCGGGCGCCACATGGTGCAGCCCGGTGGTCAGCGTGCCATCGGGCCGCAGGATCAGCTCGTAGCCCCGCAAGCCGTTCATCACCGCGCCCGACCGCGTGACGATGGGGCCACCGATCCCGTCCTTGTCGCGGCGCACCCACAGCGCGAACGAGAAGGGGTCGTTGCGCTCGAAGAAGCCGAAGTTCTCGTCACGGCCGCCGAGGTCGATCTGGCTGTCGCCCACGAGGCGCACGGCATTGCCGACCCGACCAGGCACCACTTCGGGGGCGCGTGCCGTCTTCTTCTTGCGCTCCTCTTCGCTGCCGACCGTCCCCATCCGCCTCGGCGTGGCACGGTTGGCGAACGTGTAGTTCTTCATCGCGTCCAGCGGCAGGTGGACGATGGCGCGAGGGACCGGCACGTTGAGGGTCGACGGCGTCGCCTGGGCCCTGGCCAGCCAGGCCTCGAAGGCCGGGCCCGTCGCGAGCCGATCGACGCGGGTGGCGGTTTCGAGCGGACCGATCGCCGCGCGCAGCGTCGCCAGGGCCGCGTCGGCCTCCGGGGTCGAGAGCGTCACCGTCGGGCTCGGCATGCCCGAGTACGGAATCTGCCCGGTCTCGTTGACGTTGTTGAAGAACGCGAACAGCTTGAAGTAGTCCTGCTGCAGGACCGGGTCGTACTTGTGGTCGTGGCAGCGCGCGCATTGCAGCGTCAGGCCGAGGAAGGCCGCGCCGAAGGTGCTGACCCGGTCGGCCACGTACTCGACCCGATACTCCTCCGAGACGATGCCACCTTCCTGCGACTGCATGTGGTGGCGGTTGAACGCCGTCGCCAGCCGTTGCTCGGGTGTCGGATTGGGCAGCAGGTCGCCGGCGAGCTGCCAGGTGATGAACCGATCGACCGGCATGTTCCGGTTGAACGCCGCGATGACCCAGTCGCGCCACGGCGACATCTGCCGCATCCCATCGTCCTGATAGCCGTGCGAGTCGGCGTAGCGGGCGACGTCGAGCCAGTCGGCGGCCATGCGCTCGCCGAAGGCCGGCGAGGCCAGCAGGCGGTCGACGACCGTCTCGTAGGCCGTCGCGCTGGTGTCGGCGAGGAAGGCATCGACCTCGGCGACCGTCGGCGGCAGACCCGTGAGATCGATCGAGACGCGTCGGATCAGCGTCTCGCGCGACGCCTCCGGTGAGGGCGTCAGGCCGGTGCCGCGCAGGCCAGCGCGGACGAACGCGTCGATCGGCGGGCGGCCCGCCCCGATGTCGGGGCCGGTGGGCAGGGCGGCCTTCTTCGGCGCCACGAACGCCCAGTGCGGCGTCCACGTCGCGCCCTGCTCGATCCAGCGGACGAGCGTGCCCTTCTCGATCTCCGACAGGCTCAGGTGCGAATCGGGCACCGGCATCATCACCGCGGGATCGGTGCTCAGGATGCGGCGCACCAGCTCGCTCTTGCCGGCGTTGCCCGGCACCACCGCCCGACGGCCAGTGGCGAGCGTGGCGAACGCGCCCTCCATCGTGTGCAGGCTCAGCCCGCCCTTGCGGGCCCGGTCGTCGGGCCCATGGCACGCGAAACACTTGTCCGACAGGATCGGCCGGACGTGAAAATTGAAATCGACCTGCGCGGGCACACCCGCGACGACGGGCGCGGACGGGCGGCACGCGACCGTGCCGATCAGGATGGCAGCAAGGGTCGCAGCAGCCACGACGGACCATGCGGCTCGCGTCGGGCCCGCGACCGCGGGACAGGGCTCAATGGCCATTCGGGGCACCCACTCCAGGATCAGGTCCAGCCTATGCCATGCCGGGGGCCGGCGCAATGCGGGCGGCACGAACGGTGGGCGCCCCCGCGGCTACAATGCGCGCCGTGCGCACCACCCTCGTCCTCATCGCGTCGCTGTCGCTGCTCGTCACCCTCGACGCGACCCAGCCTGGCAGCCCGACCGAACCGGTGCGCGTCGTCGGCGCGGCCCTCGATCCCGACCGTCACGACGGGGGGCTCCCGCTCGTGGTCGGCGCCGAGCACATCCAGGTCCTGCGCGCCAATCGCACCCGCCCGCAGGAGGCCGATGGCTGGGGCTGGACGTACAGCCATGCGCCGTTCCTCGCCTACTGGAACGGCCGCTTCCACCTGCAGTACCTGAGCAACCCCTTCGGCGAGCACCTCGCGCCCGGGCAGACCTTCATCACCACGTCGGTCGATGGCCGACAGTGGAAGCGGCCCGAGCCCGTGTTTCCGATCTATCACCTGCGGCCAGGGCCGATCTCCGGTTACGAGTCGGGGATGGCGATGATGCACCAGCGCATGGGCTTCTACGTGGCGCCCAACGGCCGGCTCCTCGTCGTCGGTCACTATGGCCACGCCCCCAATCCCACCGGCGCGACGGGCATCGGGCGCGTGGTGCGCGAGGCGTACACGGACGGGTCCTATGGGCCGATCCACTTCGTCCGCTACAACGCACTGGCCGGGCGCACGGAGGAGAACACTGCGCGGTTTCCCTTCTACACGCGGGCCACGGACCCCGGGTTCGTCGAGGCGTGCGCGGCGCTGCTGGCCGACAGGCTGGTGACGATGCAGTGGCGCGAGGAAGACCGGAGCGAGGATGGCTTCTTCACCGTGCCGGGCCGCGTGCTCGAAGCCCCGTCGGTGTTCCATCGCCAGGACGGGACGGCGGTCGCACTGTTCAAGCACGCCTGGGCGGCGTTGTCGACCGACGAGGGCCGGAGCTGGAGCCCCCCGGTCCGGGTGCCCGGCATGGTCACGGGCGGGGCCAAGACGTGGGGGCAGCGCACGGCCGACGGCCGCTTCGCCCTGGTCTACAACCCGGCGGAACGCGGTCGCTGGCCACTGGCCGTCGCGTCGAGCGAGGACGGCATCACGTTCGGCCCGCTGCGGCTCCTGAACGGCGAAGTCGCGCCGCGGCGCTTCGTCGGCCGGGCGAAGGACTTCGGCCTGCAGTACGTGCGAGGCATCGCGGAAGGCAACGGTCGTCCTCCCGGGAACGATCTCTGGGTGACCTACAGCAGCAACAAGGAGGACATCTGGGTCAGTCGCGTGCCCCTGCCGCTGAGGGACACGGTCGACACGCCGGTCGCCGACACGTTCGACGAGGTGCCTCCGGGCGGCCGCCTCCGCGACTGGACCACGTACCGGCCGCGCTGGGCGGACGTGCGCGTGGCGGCGCTGCCATCCTCAGGCAACCACAGCCTTCGCCTGGAGGACCGCGATCCCTACGACCACGCCAGCGCCGTGCGGCTGTTCCCGCCCGCGCGCGAGGCCGAGGTCCGCCTCGCCGTCCTGGCGGGGCAGGAGCGGCACGGTCGCCTCGAGATCGAGGTGCTCGGTCGGGCAGGGGAGCGGGCCGTGCAGGTGGCCTTCGAGGAGAACGGCACCATCGGGGTGACGAGTGGCGACACCCGGACGGCAGCGGGAGCCTATACGGCTGGTCGCTGGCACCGGATCACGATCCGCGCGTCCACGACGTCCTCTCGCTTCGACCTGCTCGTCGACGACCGCATCGTCGCGCGCGACGTGCGCTTCGCGGTCGAGGCCCCGATCCTGGAGCGCCTCTCGCTGCGCACCGGCCGCCACCGCACGAAGCCCACGCGCGACGACGATCGCTACGCCGTGCAGGCCGACCTCCCCCACCCCGACGACCCGGATCCGCTGGCGGTGTTCCACGTCGACGACGTGCGCGCAGGGCCGCTGCCGACGCCACGCTGAGCGCGGACACGCTACAATTCGCGGCGTGGGACCTCGTGATGTCACCCTGAACCTCCTGCTGGTCGGGGCGATGTCGAGCCTGACGTCCGGCGTCGTCGCCCAGACCGCCGACCCCCGCCAACTCCACGCCGCCCGCGCCGTCTCGCCGCCCGTCATCGACGGGCGCCTCGACGATGTCGTCTGGCGCACCGCCGAGCCGATGTCGGGGTTTCATCAACGTGACCCGGTGGAGGGTGACCCGGCGTCGGAGGACACCGTCGTCCGGATCGCGTACGACGAGCGCGCGCTCTACGTCGCGGCGCGGCTGCACGATCGCGACCCCTCGGCCATCGTCGGCCAGCTGTCGCGGCGCGATGTCGCCGTCGAGGCCGACGCCTTCGTGGTCTACCTGGACCCGCATCACGACCACCTCACGGGCGCGCAGTTCGGCGTCTCGGCGGCCGGCGTGCAGCGAGACGCCCTCATCTACAACGACCAGTTCCTCGACGTCACCTGGGATGCCGTGTGGTCCTCCGCGGTGTCGGTGGACGACCAGGGCTGGGTCGTGGAGATGCGGATCCCGCTGTCGCAGCTGCGCTTTCCGGCGGCGGACCGCTACACGTGGGGCATCAACGTCCAGCGCGTGATCCAGCGCCGCAACGAATCGTCGTGGCTGCAGCTGGTGCGCAAGAACGAGGCGGGGCTCGCCTCGCGCATGGCCCACCTCGAGGACATCGTCGGCATCACGCCGCCGGGCACCCTCGAACTGATGCCGTACGTCACCTCGCGTGCCGAGTTCATCGAGCCGCCGCTGGCCGGCAACCCGTTCAACGACGGCGCGCGCGCGTTCGGGGCCGCGGGCATGGATCTCAAGTACGGCGTCACCAACAGCCTCACGCTCGACGCCAGCTTCAACCCGGACTTCGGCCAGGTCGAGGTCGATCCCGCCGTGGTGAACCTGACACAGTTCGAGGTGTTCTTCGAGGAGCGGCGCCCGTTCTTCACGGAGGGCGCCAAGGTGTTCGGCAACTTCGGCCGCAGCGGGGCCAGCGAGTACTGGGGCTTCTTCCGCCCCGAGCCGACGCTGTTCTACAGCCGGCGCATCGGTCGAGCGCCGCAGGGACGGGCGACGGGCCCGTATGCGGACGCCCCGGGGACGACGACGATCCTCGGCGCCGGCAAGCTGGTCGGCCGCACGCGTCACGGCTGGACGATCGGGGCCCTCAATGCCGTGACGGGCCGCGAGCAGGCCAGGCTGTTCGACGGCGCGGCGACGACCCGCCGGGACGTCGAGCCCCTGACCAACTACGCGGTGATCCGGGCGCAGCGCGAGCTGGGGTCGCGGGCGGGGATTGGCGTGCTCGGCACCTCGGTGGTGCGTGAGCAGCGCGATCCGCAGCTGGAGGCCTCGCTGGCCTCGCGCGCCCACATGCTGGGGATGGACGGCCACTGGTTCCTCGACGCGTCCCGCCGCTGGGTGCTGCATGGCGGCATCGCCGGCAGCTGGCTGCAGGGCAGTCAGGCGGCGATCGAGCGACTGCAGCGTGCCGAGCAGCGCTACTACCAGCGCCCGGACGCACCCCACGTCTCGCTGGACCGCTCGGCCACGAGCCTGGCGGGCTGGACCGGGCAGGCCAATCTCAACAAGCAGAGCGGCAACGTCACGGCCAACTTCGGCGTCTGGGGCATGAGCCCCGGGCTCGAGGTCAACGACCTCGGCTTCTCGACGCAGACCGATCGGGCTGGCGGCCACGCGATGGTCCTGTTCCGCAAGCTCGTTCCGGATGGCTGGACGCGCGAGCGATCGGCCTGGATCTCGAAGTGGTGGACCTGGAACTACGGCGCCGAACTGCAGGGTGATGGCTGGCAGGCGGCCAGCAGCATCCAGTACCGCAACTTCTGGCGGTCCACGCTCACGGTGACCCATGCCCGGCGAGTCTGGGACGACAAGCTCACGCGCGGCGGGCCGACGATGATCCGGCCCGGCAACCTCGGGGCCCAGCTCTCGGTGGTCACCGACAACCGGCGCGTGGCGGTGCTCGGCACCGACATCGGGTACACGGCGCGCCAGTACGGGGCGTCGGCCTTCACCGCCGGCACCAGTCTCACGCTCCGCCCCGTGCCGGCCGTGACGGTCAGCGCCGGACCGGCCATCCGTCGCAACATCGTGGCGGCGCAGTATCTCTCGACGGTGGAGGATCCGCTGGCCACGCAGACGTTCGGTCGCCGTTACGTGTTCGGCGAACTCGACCAGACCGAGGTCTCGATGATCGCGCGGCTCAGCGTCGTGCTGTCGCCACGGATGTCGCTGCAGACGTTCCTGCAGCCGCTGGTCTCGGCGGGCGACTACGGCGCCATCAAGGAAGTGGCGGCGCCACGCACGTTCGCCTTCGTGCGGTATGGCGAGGACGCCGGCAGCACGGTCACCGCCGGCCCCGGTGGGCAGGGGCTGGTCATCGATCCCGACGGCGCCGGCGCCGCGACGCCGTTCGCCCTCGCGCGCCCGGACTTCAACGTCCGATCGCTGCGCGCCAACACCGTGTTCCGCTGGGAGTTCCGCCCGGGCTCCGCGCTGTTCTTCGTCTGGACCCAGCAGCGCCGCGACCTCGACGCCACGGGGACCTTCGACCTGGGCGCCGATGCCGGCCGCGTCTTCGGCGCGCCGGCCGACGACGTCCTGCTCGTGAAGATGTCGTACTGGTTCGGGGGCAGGTGAGAAGGGACACGTACGCAAGTCACAAGGGCGCCAAGGGAGAAGGGACAGGGACGGCAGTCGCAAGGGCGGCAAGGGACGGGGACGGACGTTCACCAGTGGCGAGGAGCTGCGAGCCTTGGGCGTAGCCGGCCCTGTGCCTTGTCTCCCGTGTGACTTGCGTACTCGTCCCTTGTCCCTTGCCCTGTTCGCTGTAGGAGAAATCCGACGCCGATCCTGCCTTGAGTCCTGAGCCCCGAGCCCGTATACACTCTGCACACCGCCATGCCCATGAATCGACGCGCGTTCCTTTCGGCAACGGCCTCGGCGGCCGTGGTCACGACCCTGTCTCCGGCCTCTGCTCCCGCGGCGCCGATCAGTCGGGCTGGTCAGAGCCAGCTGCGGATCGGGCTGGCGGCGTACTCGATGCGCCAGTACCTCCAGGCCAAGCCCGGCACCAAGGGCAAGATGGACCTGCTCGGGTTCATCGACTGGTCGGCGACGCTGGGCGTCGATGCCGTGGAGCTGACGTCCTACTTCTTTCCGGAGACGTTCGATCGGGCTTACCTGAACGAGGTCAAGCGCCGCTGCCACATCAACGGCCTCGACATCTCCGGCGGCGCCATCCGGAACAACTTCACGCTGCCGGACGAGGACCCCGAGCTGCAGAAGTGGCTGACGCACACCGACACGTGGCTCGGCCACTACGCCGTGCTCGGGGCGCCGGTGGTCCGGGTGTTCAGCGGCGTGCCGCCCAAGGGGATGACCGAGGAGCAGGGCATCGCCAACGGCATCAAGAACCTCAAGAAGGCGCTGGTCTTCGCCGAGAAGCATGGCGTGATCCTCGGGCTCGAGAATCACGACTACCTGATGAAGATCGATCGCATGCTGCCGGCGCTCAAGGCGATCGACTCGCCCTGGTTCGGCGTCAATCTGGACTCGGGCAACGTCGACGACACCGACGTCTACACGCAGTTGCAGAAGATCGTGCCCTACGCCGTCAACGTGCAGCTCAAGGTCGACACCGGCCCGGTCAAGGCCAAGGTGCCGACCGACGTGCCGCGTTTCGTCAAGATGCTCAAGGACGCCAACTACCGCGGCTACGTCGTCCTCGAGTACGAGTCGGCCCCTGATCCGTACGAGGCCATCCCGAAGCACCTTGCCGCCCTTCGCGACGCCATCGGAAAGGCCTGATCCATGGACTTCGTCACTGCGCTGTTCGTGTTCATGCTGGCCACGTTCATCGGCATGGACGTCATCAGGCGCGTCTCGCGCCTGCTGCACACCCCGCTGATGTCGCTGACCAACGCGATCTCGGCCATCGCGATCGTCGGTGCGATCATCCTCGCCGGTCCGCAACACGACCAGACGAGCACGATCCTCGGCGCCATCGCGGTCTTCGCCTCGACCACCAACATCATCAGCGGCTTCCTCATCACCGACCGCATGCTGAAGATGTTCAAGAAGAAGGAGCCCGGCCAATGAGCCCGCAGACGATCGATCTCGTCTACCTCGTCTCCGCGGCGCTCTTCATCTTCTCGCTCAAGTGGATGAGCGACCCGAAGACGGCGCGCAACGGCGTCTTCGCCGGCGTCGCCGCCATGGCGCTGGCCGTGGCCGGCACGCTGCTGCGGCCTGACATCACCGCCGGCGGCTACACGTGGATCTTCGTCGCCGTCGTCCTCGGCACGATGGTCGGCGTGCCGCTGTCGTGGGTGCCACTGACGGCCGTCCCGCAGCGGACCGCGTTGTCGCACGCGTTCGGTGGCCTGGCCGCCGGCCTGGTCGGCATCGGCAAGTACTACCTGTTCCTGCACGACGGCGATCTGACGGCGTTCCGCACGGGAGCCATCGTCTTCGAGGTGGCGCTGGGCCTGATGACCTGCACCGGCAGCCTGGTGGCCGCCGGCAAGCTGCAGGAAGTGCTGCCGACCCGCCCGGTGACCTACCCGGGACAGAACTTCGTCAACTTCGCGCTGATCGGCGCCGGCGTCCTCATCGGCATCGCGCTGGTGGTCAACCCGACGCTGACCTTCCTGTTCCCGGTGCTGATCGTGCTCGCGCTGGCCTTCGGCGTGATGCTGGTGATGCCGATCGGCGGCGCCGACATGCCGACCGTGATCTCGCTGCTGAACTCGTACGCCGGCCTGGCCGCCGTCGCGATGGGCTTCGTGCTCGAGAACAAGCTGCTCATCGTCGCCGGCGCGCTGGACGGGTCGTCGGGCCTGATCCTGTCGATCATCATGTGCCGGGCCATGAACCGGTCGTTCACCAACGTCCTGTTCGGGGCCTTCGGTCAGGTGACGGCGGCCAAGGGCGCCGTGGAGCAGCGATCGGTCAAGTCGGCGACGATCGAGGACGCCGCGCAGATCCTCGAAGCCGCCGACCGCGTCGTCATCGTGCCCGGCTACGGCATGGCCGTCGCCCAGGCGCAGCATCGCGTCCGCGACGTCTTCGAGCAGCTGACGAAGAAGGGCATCAACGTGCAGTTCGCCGTCCACCCGGTGGCCGGCCGCATGCCCGGCCACATGAACGTGCTGCTGGCCGAGGCCGAGATTCCCTACGACAAGCTCGTCGAGATGGACGACATCAACCCCGAGATGAGCCAGATCGACGTCTGCATCATCCTCGGCGCCAACGACGTCGTGAACCCGGCGGCCCGCCACGACAAGAGCAGCCCGATCTATGGCATGCCGATCATCGACGCCGACAAGGCCAGGACCGTCCTGGCGAACAAGCGCTCGATGAACCCGGGCTTTGCCGGCATCGAGAACGAACTCTACTTCGCCCCCAACACGCTGATGATGTTCGGCGACTCGAAGGTCGTGATGGGCGAACTGGCCAAGGCGCTCAGTGGCGAGAGCGGCGGGCACTAGCCGGAATGCCGAATGCCGAATGCCGAATGTGGAATGCTGAAGGAATGAGGGACGAAGGGCGAAGGCGTTGAGACGGCGTGTGGTGGTGGTCGGTGCCGGTGCGTTCGGCGGCTGGACGGCGCTGATGTTGCGTCGTGCCGGCGCGCAGGTCACGCTGGTCGACGCCTGGGGGCCTGGACACGCGCGCTCGTCCTCGAGTGGCGAGACGCGCGTGATCCGCGGCACCTACGGCGACCGGGCCATCTACACCACGATGGCGGCGCGGGCGATGCAGTTGTGGAAGGCGCACGACGCGCAGGCCGGCCGGGCCCGTGCCCCCCACACGCCGTTCTTCCATCGCAACGGCGCTCTGTGGATGTTCAGCGGCGACGATGCGTTCGGGCGGGCGTCGCTCGAGCCGATGCAGGCCGCCGGTCTGCCGGTCGAGTGGCTCGACCCCGCAGAGGCCAAAGCCCGCTGGCCGCACATCTCGTTCGACGGCGTGACCGCGGTGCTGTTCGAGGCCGAGGCCGGCTACGCGCTGGCGCGTCGCGCCTGCGAGCACGTCGTCGAGACCTTCGTCGCGGAGGGCGGCGGCTACATCGTCGGCCACGTCCCGCACGTCCCGGTCGAAGGGGCGTCGCTGCGCGCGCTCACCCTCGAGCGCGGCGAGACACTGCAGGCCGATCACTTCGTCTTCGCGTGCGGGCCGTGGCTCGGCTCGCTGTTCCCGGACGTCGTCGGCCGACGGATTCGGGCGTCACGGCAGGAGTCCTTCTACTTCGGGACGCCCGCCGGTGATGCGCGATGGCTGCCGTCGCACATGCCGGTCTGGCTCGACATGGCGCGCCGCGGCCGTCAGGCGGACGCAGACGACACGGCACAGCTCTACTACGGCATCCCCGGCAACGCGCATCGCGGCTTCAAGGTGGCCGACGACACGTACGGCCCGACGTTCGACCCGACGCACGGCGACCGGGCGCACACGCCCGAGATGCTGGCCGAGGCGCGCGCCTTCCTGCGCCTGCGGTTTCCCGCCATCGCCGACGCGCCGCTGCTGGGCTCGGAGGTCTGCCAGTACGAACTGACGTCGGACACGCACTTCCTCATCGACCAGCATCCGGCCGCGGCCAATGCGTGGCTCGTCGGCGGCGGCTCGGGGCACGGCTTCAAGATGGGGCCGGCGATTGGCGAGTACGTCACCCGCGTGGTCCTGGAGCAGGCACCGGTCGACGCCGTCTTCAGGCTCGTGCGCTAGGCATGCTGTCGCGCGCGGCCTTCCTTCGTCTCCTCCCCGCGGCCCTCGGCGCCGCGGGCATCGTGCCGGTCGCCACGGCACAGCGAGCCTCTCCCATGCTCACGCGCCGCCTGCCGTCCAGTGGGCAGGAACTCCCGGTCATCGGCCTCGGCACCTGGCGCGGCTTCGACGTCGGAGCCGACCCCGCCGCCCGGGCCAGACTCACCGAGGTGCTGCGCGCCCTGTTCGACGCCGGCGGGCGCGTGATCGACAGCTCGCCGATGTACGGGTCGTCCGAGGACGTGGCGGGCGCGCTGCTGACTGCGCTGCAGGCGCACGATCGCGCGTTCGTGGCGACCAAGGTCTGGACAGAAGGGCGCGAGGCCGGCATCGCGCAGATGGAGACCTCCATGCGCAGGCTCCAGCACGCGCGCATCGACCTGATGCAGGTCCACAACCTCGTGGACTGGCGCACGCACCTCGACACCCTGCGCGCGTGGAAGCGGGAGGGGCGCATCGCGCACCTCGGCATCACCCACTACCGAGACGATGCGCACGAGCAGCTGGATGCCGTGATGCGGGCAGACGCCGTCGATTCGGTTCAGTTCAACTACTCGCTGGACAACCGCGCGGCAGAAGCGCGTCTGTTGCCCCTGGCGGCCGACCGCGGCGTCGCCGTGCTGGTGAACCTGCCGTTTGGCGGCGGCGGCCTCCTCAGGCGCCTGGAGGGCAGTCCCCTGCCCGCATGGGCGTCCGAGATCGGGTGCCGCACGTGGGCCCAGGTCCTGCTCAAGTACGTTGTGAGTCATCCCGCGGTGACGTGCGTGATTCCCGGCACGAGTCGGCCGGACCACATGCGGGAGAATGCCGAAGCCGGCACGAGCGTGCTGCCGGACGCCGCCCTGCGTCGTCGCATGATCGCGGCGCTGCCGTGAGCCGGTCCGTGCTGGACAGGGCGCTCCTGAGGCGTGAGACTCATGGCCGGGTTGACCGGGGCCGATGACAGGATTGCCCCGCTCGGTGCGTTGACCCACGATTCTCCCGCGATGCCCTCTCCTGCCCCAGCCCTCGCCGGTGCGCCGCCCGCCGGGCTGCTGGATCGCCTGGTCCGCCATCGCGCGATCCCCTGGCTGGCGCTCGGTGTCTCGGTCGTCACCTGCCTGGCCGGGTGGTACCACGGGAGTCGCGTCAGCCACCACTACGCCGAGCAGCGGTTCCAGCAACAGGCCGACGCCGCCGCGGATCGGCTCCAGAGGCAGCTGGACACCTACGAGGAGGCGCTGAAGGGGGCTGCGGCCTTCGTCCGGAGTGTGCCCGAGCTCGATCGCCGCCGATGGCGCGAGTACGTGAGTGGCCTCGGCTCGTCGCCGGCGATGCGTGGCCTGGCCGGGATCGGCTTCATGCCCCGCGTGCCGCACGACGCGATCGACGCGCATCGGACGAGGCTACGGGGGGAAGGCTTCACCGCCTATGACGTCTGGCCGGCGAGCACGCGCGCGGAGCACTACCCGGTGGCGTACCTCGAGCCGGAGTCCGACGGGTCTCGTCGGGCCCTGGGCTTCGATGTCGCGAGCGATCCCGCGCGGCTCGAGGCCATCGAGCGCGCCCGGGACACCGGCACGGCGGTCCTGTCGGACCGCGTGCAACTGCGGCCCGACCCGCGTGACCCCACGGCCGCGGCCTTCGCACTGCTGCTCCCCGTCTACGCCGTCGATCGGCCCCTCGGGTCGCCGGCGCAGCGGCGCGCAGCCATGCTGGGCGTGGTCCACGCGTCGTTTCGCCTGAACGATTTCCTCGACGCTGCGCTCGGCCACCAGGACCTGACTCTCGGCCTGGCGCTGCACGAACGCGCGGGCGGCGATCGCGAGCTGCACCGGGATCGGGGATTCGAGGGGCCGGCCGTGTTCAGCACGGCGCGCGACGTGCGCTCCGGGGGCCGACAGTGGCGGCTGCAGCTGGAGTCTGGACCGACCGCCGTGTCGGCGGCACAGCGGTGGTGGCCCGGCATCGCGGTGCTGGGCATCCTCGGCATGAACGGCGTGCTGGCCAGTCTCCTCTTCGCCCAGCGCCGCGCCGGCCGCCGTGTCGAAACGCTGGCGGCCGAGCAGGCGATCGCCCTGCATCGGTCCGAGGGCGCGTTCATGGCGGTGGCCGAGTCGGCGCGTGTGGGGATCGTGACGGCCGATGACCAGGGGCGCTTCATCTACGCCAATGCCGCCGCCGAGCAGATGCTGGGCGCGTCGCGCGACCAGCTGCGCGGCGTGAGCGCCACCGAGTACGTCGCCGATGCCGACCGCGCCCGGTTTGCCGAGGGCCTCGGCAAGTTCCTCGCGGGCACGGGCCGCATCGCTTCCGGCGCGCCCACGCCGCTCCTCGGGCGTCGACATTCCGGCGAGGAGTTCCACGCCGAGATCTCCCTCTCGTGGTTCGAGACACCCGAGGGACACCGGATCACCGGCGTCCTCGTCGATCTGACCGAGCGGCTCCAGGCCGAGGCGGCGGCGCGCGAGGCGGAGGAGCGCTGGAAGGTCGCCCTCGAGAGCACCGACGACGGGGTGTGGGACTGGGACGTGAAGGCCGGCACGCTGTATGGGTCGCGTCGCCTGTTCGAGCTCGTCGGCTACGAGTCGCCATCCGGAGCGATCGACATCGAGGGCTGGAACGCGCTCGTGCACGAGGACGACCTCGCCATCGTGCTGCGCGACCTGCAGGCGCACCTGGCCGGTGAGCGGGACCGCTACGTGTCCGAGTACCGCATCCGGTCACGGGAGGGTGGCTGGCGCTGGCTGCTCGCGCGCGGCCGCATCACCGCCCGCGACGCACAGGGCGCTGCGACGCGGGTGGTCGGCACCTGTGCCGACATCACCGAGCGGCGCCATGCCGAGGAAACCCTGCGCTTCGCCCGGGAGCAGGCCGAGCAGGCGGCGCGCAGCAAGAGTGACTTCCTCGCGATGATGAGTCACGAACTGCGTACGCCGATGAATGGCGTGCTGGGCATGGCCAACCTGCTGTCGAGCACCGCGCTCACCGATGAACAGCGCGAGTACCTCGAGATGATCAGCCGGTCGGGCAACGCCTTGCTGCGCCTGATCGACGACATCCTCGACTTCTCCAAGATCGAGGCCGGGCGCGTCGTGCTCGAACAGATCCCCTGTGATGTCGGGGCCATCGCCGGCGAGGTCGTCACGTTGCTCGGCGTGCAGGCGCACACGCGCGGGCTCGCGCTCGATGCCCATGTGGTGCCGGGCACCCCGTGCGCCGTCATCACCGATCCCGGCCGGATCCGCCAGATTCTGTTCAATCTGGTCGGCAACGCCATCAAGTTCACCGAGGCCGGCGCGGTCCACGTGACGGTGGGGTGCGATCAGGTGGACGCCGGCCAGGCCACGCTGCGCATCACGGTCGCCGACTCGGGCATGGGCATCCCCGAGGACAAGCAGCGGTGGCTCTTCGAGAAGTTCACCCAGGCCGATGCCTCGACGACGCGCCGGTTCGGTGGCACGGGACTCGGCCTGGCGATCTCGAAGGGCCTGGTGGAGAGCCTCGGCGGGGTGATCGGCGTCTCGAGCGTGGTCGGCCGCGGGTCGGAGTTCTGGTTCACGTTCACCGCCCACGTGTCGGCGGTGGCGGTGCCCGACAGTCAGAGCATGATGACCGAGGACCTCGACTCGGCGGCATCACCGACCGTCCAGGGGCCGGGCCGTCGCGTGCTCGTGGCCGAGGACAACCCGGTCAATCAGCGCGTGGCGGTGCGGATGCTCGAGAAGCTGGGCTACGCCGCCGATGTGGCGGTGGACGGGCGGGAGGCCGTGCAGATGGCGCAGGCCGCACCGTACGCCGTGATCCTGATGGACTGCCACATGCCGGAGGTCGACGGCTACGAGGCGACGCGCCGGATCGCGCGTGTGCTCCCCGCCAACCGTCGACCGCCGATCGTGGCGATGACCGCGGCCGGCAACGAGGGCGATCGCGAGCGGTGTCTGGCGGCCGGCATGGACGACTATCTCGGCAAGCCGGTGCGGATGGACACGCTGCGGGCCATGCTCGACCGCTGGGCAGCGGGCGCGGGCGTGCAGTAGGGAACGGCAGACGGCCTTCGACGCCCCCGCGGCAGACGCGCCGGAGCTGTCCACGCCGCCGCCGGCGGATCGCTCCTCAGGGCGCTGAGCCGCTCGCGCGATCGCGTCGGCAGACCTCCGACTCTGCTGTGGTCTCTGGCTCTGTGGCGAAGAGTGCTATGCGCTTGCATGGCGTGTCGACTGTGGATAGGGTGACGCCATCGTGGTCGACGGGCAGCCTACCCCAGACGCGGCACGGCGGCGCACCCGAGCCTTCGAGTGGCGCTGGTACCTCGTGCCCGCCGCGCTCATCGGGGTGCTGGCGGGCGTCGGCAGCTACACCTTCGTCTACGCGAAGGGGTATTCCTACCTGACCAACGACCCGGCGGCCTGTGCCAACTGCCACGTGATGAACGAGCAGTACGACGGCTGGACGCGCGGGAGTCATCGCGCCGTCGCCGTCTGCAACGACTGCCACACGCCCAAGGGCGTCATCGGCAAGTACGTGACCAAGGCCAACAACGGCTTCTGGCATTCCTTCGCCTTCACCACGGGCTGGTATCCCGAACACATCCGGGCCACGCCGCGCAACAAGGCGATCACCGAGGCGTCATGTCAGAAGTGCCATGCGGACATGACGGCCGCCATCCAGCCGCAGCACCCGAAAGCCGAGGCCACGTCGTGCGTGCGCTGCCACGATTCGGTGGGGCACCTCAGGTGACGGCCTCGACGCGCAAGGAGATGTGCACGTGACCACTCGTGACGGATCGCACGGCACCGGTTCCGGTCGCCCCGCCTGGAAGCTCCTCGCCATCACGGCAGCCCTCGCGGCGCTGTTCGCGGTGGGCGTGACGGCCCTGCTCGTGAACATCTTCCAGCGCCAGCAGGAAGCGCGCGATCCGTTCTTCCGCGTCGTCGAGCTCACCGACGAGACGGTGGATCCGGCCGTGTGGGGCAAGAACTTTCCGTCGCAGTACGACAGCTATCGACGCACCGTCGATCAGCAGCGCACCCGGTTCGGTGGCAGTGAAGCGGTGCCGCGGACACCGACAGCCGCCGATCCCAGGTCGGTCGTGTCGCAGTCGCGGCTCGAAGAGGATCCGCGCCTCAAGACGATGTGGGCCGGCTATGCGTTCGCGACCGACTTCCGCGAGGAACGCGGCCACGCGTACATGCTCGACGACCAGACCTACACGGAGCGCCAGCAGGTCGTGAAGCAGCCAGGCACCTGCATCCACTGCCACGGCTCGGTGTACGTGCCGTACAAGAAGCTCGGCGGCGGCGACCTGATCAAGGGCTTCGAGGCGATGAACAAGATGCCGTTCGGCGAGGCGCGCAAGCTCGTCGAGCACCCGGTCGCCTGTATCGACTGCCACGACCCCTCGACGATGCAACTGCGCGTGACCCGACCGGGCTTCCTCGAGGGGATCAAGCTCGTCAAGGCCAAGGCCGGTATCGAGAACTACGACGTCAACACGATGGCGACGCGTCAGGAGATGCGTACCTACGTCTGCGGGCAATGCCATGTCGAGTACTACTTCAAGGGACCCGAGAAGCGCCTGACCTACCCCTGGCGCGATGGCATCAAGGGCGACGAGATCCTGGCCTACTACGACAAGGAGGGCTTCTCGGACTGGACCCACGCCGAGACCGGCGCGAAGACGCTCAAGGCCCAGCATCCCGAGTTCGAGATGTACAGCCAGGGCATCCACGCGCGCTCCGGGGTCGCGTGCGCCGACTGCCACATGCCGTACCAGCGCGAGGGCGCGCTGAAGGTCACCGACCACCACGTCCGGAGCCCGCTGCTGAACGTCAACCGCGCCTGCCAGACGTGCCACAAGTGGTCCGAGGCCGAGCTCACGGCGCGGGCCCAGATCATCCAGGAACGGGTCTTCGGCCTGCGCAACCGGGCCATGGATGCGCTGATGGCCCTCATCGCCGACACCAAGGCTGCTCGTGAGAAGGGGGCCTCGGAGGCACAGCTCGACGAGCCGCGCCGGCAGCAGCGCGCCGCGCAGTTCCTGCTCGATTTCGTCGAAGCCGAGAACTCGGTGGGCTTCCACGCCCCGGCCGAGGCCGAGCGTCTGCTGGCGGTGTCGATCGACCTGGCGCGGCAGGGACAGATCGCGCTGCTCCGTGCCGGTGCGCCGGCGCCGCCGGTCTCGAAGATGCCGCCGGCCGTCGTGGCGTCGAGCAAGTAGGCCCGACGCTGCCCGTCGGGGTTGTGGGAGGACGCGTGCGCGGCACGCGCCCTATCGCCGCAGCAGGGTGTCGAGGCGCAGGACCTGCTCGACGTACAGGAACCAGAGCCGGTCCCCGTTGAAGGTGCCGGTCACCACACGACCGCCATCCACCCGCCCGACGAAGGCGTTGACCGACCACGACGGCGTCACCGTCACGTCGGCCGACGCCTCGACCGAGGTGCCGAGCACCGACGACCCATTCGACCGCCGTCCGGCGTACCCGAAGGCCGTGCCCTCTTCCAGCGTGGCGCCGCTCCCGATGTACCAGAGATCGGCCGCCGAGGCGAGGAGCAGTCGATGCACATCGAGGCGCAGACCCACGCGCTTCGACGGGCGGGCCATCACCTGCGCAAAGACATCGTCGACGTTCATCGTCGAGAACACGGTGGTCTGGGAGAAGCGGCGGACGGTCGGGAGCACGGCGAAGTAGGTGCCATGGCGCGTGTCGGTCGGGGACTCGTCGCCGCTGGCGTGCAGCAGGCCCGCGCGCAGCCACGGCGCCCAGGTCGCAGTCGTCCACTGGTAGCCGGCCTCGATCGCGAACGAGTTGGCGCGGTGCGCCTGGCCGTACCAGTCGCCGTCCTGCAGCACGCCCCAGGCGAGGACGTCGGCAGCGCCTCCCGCCAGCGGGTAGGCGCCGATCACCGTGGCGCCGATGCTGGTGATGCCGACGTCGGCGCGTGCCGCGGGGAGGCCGGTGTTGTCGGGGCGCTGCGTGACGCGACGCGTGTCGTCGTAGCGCAGCACGAAGCCCTGGACCTGGGTGTGGCGCAGGCGGCGGGTCGGCTGCACGCTGACGGTGGCGCCCAGCACGTCGATGTCGTCGATGGTCGGGCCGGCGACGCGGGCGAAGCCGCCCTGCGTCGGTCGCACGGCCACGCCCGTGACCTTCACGGGGCCGCGCGTCCAGTCCGCCCGCACCCCGTCGAAGCCGCGTTGCCAGATCGACCACTCGAACTCGCCGAGGATGCGGGCGTCCAGTCGCTGCCGCTTGATCGCCTCGATGCGCGCATCGCCGCTCGCGGCCTCTGCCCCCGAGGTGTAGCCCATGCGTCCGACCTGGAGGTCGAGGCCGGGGAGGACCTGCTTCACCCGGATGTTGGCGTAGCGCAGCCAGAGCTGCTGCGGATGGGTGCTGCGCAAGCCCTGCTCGTAGTAGAGCGATCCGATCCCCAGGGGGCCGGGCCCCGTGGCGTCGCTCGGCAGGCCGACAAACCCCACATGCTGCGCCGTCACCTGCAGGTCGACCTTGCGCCAGGCCCGCTTCAGCTCGAGCTGCAGTCGGTTGGCCACGAAGGCGTACTCCGGATCGCCGGCCCCGGGGTTGGGCTCGAAGTAGCGCCACAGCTCGGCGCGGGTCCAGTCGCGAACCGACAGCGTGAAACCCGAGGCGGGGGAGGATTTCGCGTCGGGTGGGGGAGCCTGCGCACCTGCGTCGTCGGCCGACCCGATCCAGCCGACGGCCATCACCGAGGCGATGACGAGGAGACTCCTGCGCGAAGTGAACATGGACACCTGCCCTGGCCTTGCTCCGGACGTCGTGCCCGCAAGCGGTCGTGGCACTGCCGACGCAACATTCGCGCCAGCCGCCCAGAGGCGTGGCGTCGCGCTGGCCTGCTCACGACGCCGGCGCGCGCGTGCCGGCCCTCAGGTCCGCGACCGACGTCAGGCCGCGCGTGGCGCGGGTCCACCACTGCGAGAAGGAGTCGCAGCGCCGATCGACAGGAGGGAACAGCGTGGGCGCCGCGTCACAGGCGGCCCATCGTGTCAGCCACGGCGTCAGATGCGGGTCGTCGATGCTGCGCACCGTGCGCGCGCCCTGCAGCGCCGCGCCGATGGCGGCGGCGTCGCCAGACCACCGATCCGTGGCGAGTTCCGCCATGCGACTGCCGACGAAGTGCCAGCGGCGCTCGCTCCACGGCCAGGCACGGTGGACGTCGGCCACGAACACACCGATCACCAGCGCGTCGGCCGGCAGCGTGGTCGGCAGTGGGCCCAGATTCCAGGGATGCACCAGCCAGACGTCGCGTCCGGCGACCGCGGCCGCATTCGGTGCCATCACGCCAGAGGTGCTCGGCGGCACGCCGGTGAGGGCCGGTTCGATCACCCCAACGCCATCGACATGTGGGCGTCCGTTGGCTGGCTCGCACGGCGCCGGCCGGCGCGCCAGGATGTCGAGCGCTTCATAGGACGTGTCGATCACCGTGCCTGGGCTGTGCCACGACGGTGGGGCGTAGCGCGCGACGTTGTCGGCGTTGAAGAGATACGGCTTGCGGCTGCCGGTGCCGGCCACCCACTGCCAGCTCAGGTGGTTGCTGGCCAGGTCGCCGTCGAGCAGGTGCCCGTACAGCCAGTCGGCACCGACCCGCCACTGCACCTTCCGCACGTGCACCACATAGCTGGCGAGCCACAGGCGTGCGTGGTTGTGCAGCATGCCCGTGGCGTTCAGCACCCGCACGGCTTCGTCCACCACCGGCACTCCGGTGCACGCCTGGCGGATGTCGGCCGGAAGCTCGCGGGCGTACGCCGCGTCTGGCAACGGACCCTCGTGCAGCGAATGGAGGATGCCATCGCCGCGATGGTGCCAGACATGACGGAAATACTCGCGCCAGCCGAGTTCGCTGACGAACTTGTGTTGCACGTCCAGCGTGTGTTGCGCAGCCACGCCGGACAGGACGTGCGCGAGCGTCACCATGCCATGCGTGATGTACGGCGACAGCCCGCTGACGGCGCCATCGAGCGCGTTGCGTGTGCGGGCATAGGCGACGGGGTGCACCGCGGCGATGCGGGCGTCTGCGTCGGCGAGCGTGGGAGGGAAGCTGTCCATCATGGGGCCGTCGCGGCCAGTCGTCGTCGGACGACCTGTCGCCTTCTTCGACGTGACGTGTCCACCATTCGTCTCGCCGCGCGTAATACACGAGCATGACGATGCTTCGCCGCCTGCTGCCCGCCCCGACCCGCCAGCCGTTCTTCGCCCGCGCCATGTTCGGCCTGCTGTGCCTGTCCGCGGCGCCGTCGCCGGTGTGCGCGCAGCGCGCGACGGCTGCGATCGTCGAGACACCCGGACAGGCGCCCGCCGCCGCCCCGGCCCAGGGCTCGGTGCAGTCGGCCGATGACACGCGCAACCAGCTCAACGACCTGCTGCGCGACCATCCCCCGGCCGTCCGCGAGGTGTTGCAGCGGGAACCGGCGCTCCTGACAAACGCCGACTACCTGGCGCCCTATCCGCGCCTGGCGGCGTTCGTGGCGGCTCATCCCGAGCTGTCGCGGTCGCCTGCCTACTTCCTCGGTGAGGCGCAGCAGACCCAGCACGATCCGTCCAGCTGGATGTGGCGCGACCTGCTGAGCTCGCTGTCGATCGGCACCATGTTCCTCGGCCTCGGCCTCGGCTTCGGCTGGCTCGTCAGGACGGCGCTGGACCATCGCCGCTGGCAGCGGGTGTCGCGGGTCCAGGTCGAGACCCACAGCAAGCTCCTCGATCGCATGACCTCGAGCGAGGACCTGCGCAGCTACATGGAGTCCAAGGCGGGTCGCCAGTTCCTCGAGTCCGCGCCAATTGCCCTCGACGGTCGCACCTCACCCATGGCGGCGCCCGTGAGCCGCATCCTGTGGTCCATGCAGGCCGGGGTGGTGCTGCTCTTCCTCGGCCTGGCGCTGCAGTTCGTCAGCCGAGGCGTCATCGACGATGCCGCGCAGCCGCTGCGTGTGCTCGGCGTGCTGGTCACGGCCATCGGCGGCGGGTTCATCATCTCGTCCGGCCTGTCCTACGCGCTGTCGCGTCGCCTGGGCCTCATCGGACCGGCGGGGCGTGCGACCATCGACACGGCCCCCCAGGTGTGAACGTGACCGAAACCCGTGTCGACCTCCTCGCCCTCTCCGCCACCAGCGACGACACGTTCGTGCTGCGCGAAGACGAGTTCCGCCTGTTGTACGACCGGACATCACGGTCGCTGTGGGTCTATCTGTACAAGCTGACGCGGGATGCCCACGCCTCGGACGACCTGCTGCAGGAGACGTACTACCGCTTCCTGCGGACGCCCGGCACCTACGAGGGGGAGGCGCACGAGCGCAATGCGCTGTACCGCATCGCCACCAACCTGGTGCGCGACCGCCGCCGACGGTTCCAACCGGTGACCGTGCCCCTGGAGGATCCCGCGGGCGCCAGGCTGACCGGCGCCACCGATGCGGTCCACGGGGTCGGTGAGCGTACCGACGTGCGGCGAGCCCTCGCGCAACTGCGTGATCGGGATCAGCAACTGCTCTGGCTGGCGTACGCCGAGGGCTCGTCGCACGAGGAGATCGCGGCGTCCCTCGGCCTCCGGGCCGGGAGTGTGAAGACCCTGCTGTTGCGCGCCCGTCAGCGGCTGGCGGCCTTGCTGCCGCGCCAGGCATCGCGTGGAGGTGCCCGATGACCACTCGTCCCTGCGACCACGAAGAGGCGGTGCTGGCCGCGACGCTCGACGCGTCAGGGCGCCCGTTGGCCGATGCCCTCGTCGCGCACCTCGGCGCCTGCCGGTCGTGCCGCGAACTGCACGACATCGCGTCGGTGCTGCACGACGATCACGCGACCGCGCTGGTCGAGGCCCGCGTGCCGTCGGCCGGGCAGACGTGGTGGCGAGCCGAACTGCGCGCCCGGCAGGACGCCGCGGCCATGGCCGCGCGTCCCATCACGGTGGTCACCGGCCTGGCAGCCGCCTGCCTGATCGGGCTGCTCGCCTCGCTGACGGGACTGCTCGCCTGGTGGCTCCAGGACGCCTGGACGATGCCGGCGACGGTGCAGGTGATGGCGGGTCGCCTTGCGACGGCAGTGGTGGCGCCCACCGGGGTGGGCCTCGCCTTGTGGCTGGCGCTCGGCGTCCTGCTCGTCGCCACGCCGCTGATGCTGTACGTCGCGCTTCGCGACGACTGAGGGCCGCGGTCAGGCGATCGGGCCGGACTGGAAGCGCTTACGGGCGAGACCGGCCTCTTCCGTGAGGATGCGGAACGTGATGCGGCTCTCGAACACCAGCGCCAGCGACCCCGACATGATGGCGGCGACGCCGATGACGCAGGCGCCGATGGTCAGCCGCAGCACCCACACCCGTGTGCTGTCGTGGGAGGGCGACACCAGCGCCGCGCCGATCAGCGCCAGCATGGTCCCGAACGCGAAGCTGCCGACGGCCAGATAGAACGCCGTCATGGCGCGCACGATGATGCGCACCCGCTGCTCGGCCAGGGCCATCAGGTCGAGCTCGATCTGCGCGAGCGTCTTCTCCGAACTCGCCAGGTGCTCCAGTTGCGCCACCAGGGCCCGCACCCGGTCCACCGCCCGTGCGAGACGGTTCGTCGTGCCGAGCAGCAGCAGGCTCGAGGCATTGGTCAGCAGGGCGGGTGCGGCGATGAAGGTCAGTGCCGCAAACGGGTTCGCGCCGCCGAGGAGTGCTGCCGTCGGATCCATCAGGCCCACCTTTCGTCAACGGCCGTGGTCACCACCTGCACCACCCCGGGCTGTCCTTCGATGGCGATCGCGCCGAACACGCCGGCATCCGGCGTGCGCAGGTCGCGCACGAACAGCGGCGCGTCGTGGCCGTCCAGTGCCACCGGCCGCCAGCCGTCACGGTCGGCCGGAGCATCGACGCGCACCGTCAGGCCGCCGCGCAGCCCGACGCCCGTCGCCTTGAGGACGGCCTCCTTGCGCGTCCACCACTGGTGGAACCGCACCGTCCGCTCGTCGACCCCGCAGCGCTCGAGCTCGGCATGCTCGGCCTCGGCGTAGAAGCGCCGGGCGATCGCCAGCAGGTTGCGCCGCGTGTCGACGTGCTCCACGTCGACGCCGATCGGGCCGTGGTCGCACACCGCGGCCGCCGCCAGCCCGCCGCCATGCGCCACGCTGACGTGCAGCGGCTGCGGCCGCCCGTCGCGAAACGTCAGCATCGGCTTTCCCGACGGCAGCGTCAGCCAGCCGAAGGCCGTCATCGGGGGCGCCTCGCCCGACTCGTCGGTCACCCAGGAGGCACGTCTGGCCGCCAGCAGACGCGCCCCCACGTGCGCCGCCAGGAACAGCGGTCGCCCCGTCGCATGCAGGCTGCTCCACCGCGAGAGCTCCTCCGGGTCCAGCACGTCCACCGCCCAGGCCGGCTCACCGGTGATGCCAGGGAGGAACGTGACGTCGATCAGAGGTGGCAGCGCACGCACGTCGAAAGGGTACTATTGTCAGACCGTCGCCACGTTGCACGTGCCGTACCCGAGAGAGCCCTGGCATTGCGACCCGGGGCATGCGAGGCGCGATGTCCACTCCACGATTGCCCTGGGACGATGACGTTCCGGAGGAACGGGCGGTACCCGCGGCAGCCACGAGCCGCATCCGCACCGCGATGCACGGCGCGGCCCAGGTCCGGCTCTCCGCGCTGCGCCGCCACGTCCTGCCCTGCGTCTCGAGCGGCGTCCGCATCATCGCCCCCACCCACGATCAGGCGCACGACGTCGTCCGCCAGGCCCTGGCCGACGTGCCGGCGTCGCTCGGTGTCGAACGGGCCGGCTGGGTGGGCTTCAGTGTCCGTCTCGCGACGCCGGCCCTCATCGCCCTCGGCCTCACCCCTGTCTCTGCCCTCGGCTTCGAGGCGATCGTCGCCCGCGCGGTGGCCCGGGCACGAGACGAACGTGTGCTCGACGTCCTCGCCGACGCCGCCCGTCATCCGGGTTTCGTGACCGCGCTCGCGCGCACGCTCGCCGACGTCCGCCTGGCCGCGCTGCCTGCGGCGGCCCTCGATGACGGCTCGTCGAAGGGACGCGACCTCGCCTGGCTGCTGCGCGCCGTCGAGCAGACGATGGCCGACCTCCGCCATGCCGATCGTGCCGAGGTCCTCACGCTGGCCACCGCGGCCGTCGTCGAGGGCGACACGTCCGAGCTCGGCCTGCCGCTCGCGCTCGTCGACCCGCCGCTCGGCAGCCGCCGGGATGTCGCCCTGGCGCTCGCGCTGCTGGCGCGCAGTCGCGATGCGCTGGTCACGGCGCCCGACGGCGACCCGTGGATGCGGCGCCTGATCGCGTCCCTGGGATCGCGCCGCGAGCCGCTCGATGTCGACGTCGAGACGTCCACGCCCATGGCCCTGGCGCGCGTGCAGCGGGGCCTCTTCGAGGCGTCAGGCGCCGCGGCCCTCGGCGACGGCGATGCGTCGGTCGAGTGTCTGTCGGCACCCGGGGAAGGGCGCGAGTGCGTGGAGATCGCCCGCGTCGTCCTCTCGCACGCCGAGCGCGGGACGCCGTTCGATCGGATGGCGATCGTCATGCGGGCGCCCGAGCTCTACGCGAGCCACCTCGAGACCGCGCTCCGACGCGCCGAGGTGCCCGCCGTCTTCGGCCGCGGCACGCGTCGGCCCGATCCCGCGGGTCGCGCACTGCTGGCGCTGCTCGCGTGTGCCGTCGAGCACTTCTCGGCGCGACGGTTCGCCGAGTACCTCTCGCTCGGGCAGGTCCCCGCGGTTGGCGCGCCCCCGGCCGATCCGGCGCAGACGCCCGCTCCGGTGGCGGTGCCTGACGAGGCAGAGGCCCTCGGTCTGCGGTCGACGAGCGACGCGACGATCGCCGCCGACCAACGCCCTGACGACGAGCGCGAGGAGGCATCGGCCCGCCGATCGCCGTGGCGATGGGAAGCCATCCTGAACGATGCGCAGGTCATCGATGGCGCCGACCGCTGGGAGCGGCGGCTTCGTGGCCATCGCGAGCAGCTCGACGTCCGCGCAACCGCCGCCTACAAGGACGACCCCAGCTCGCCGCGCCACGAGGTGCTGCGCCGACAGGTGGTCTGGGTCGACGAGTTGCTGGCCTTCGCCGGCGAGGTCATCGACGAGATGGCCTCGTGGCCAGCCATCGACGACTGGGGCGGCTGGATCACCCGGCTGCAGCGCCTCGCGCCGCGCGTGCTGGCACGGCCCGACCGCGTGCTGGCCACACTCGCCGAACTGCAGCCCCTCGCCGGCGTGGCCAACGTCGGGCTCGTCGAGGTGCTCGCCGTCCTGCGCGATCGACTGACGCACCTGTCGGTGCCGCCCCCGGTGCACCGGTACGGCTGCGTCTTCGTCGGCACACCCGAGCAGATGCGCGGCCGTGTCTTCGACGTGGTGTGCGTGCTCGGGCTCTCCGAGCGTGTATTCCCGCAGCGGAGCCGCCAGGATCCCCTCCTGCTCGACGACGATCGGGCGCGGTTGTCGCCGGACCTGGCCACCGACGACGACCGCGTGGCGGCCGAGCGTCTGCAACTGCGGCTGGCGACCGGCGCGGCGACCCGGGCGCTCGTCGTCTCGTACGCCTCGATGGAGACGGCGCAGGCCCGGCCACGTGTGCCGTCGTTCTATGCCATCGACCTGCAGCGTGCCGTCACCGGACGCGTGCCGGGCTACGAGGCGCTGATGCGATCGGCGCAGCAGCGCGGCGGCGCCCGCCTCGCCTGGCCGGCGCCCGGCGATCCGGTCACGGCGATCGACGCCGCCGAGCACGATCTCAGTGTG
The DNA here is from genome assembly GCF_022842525.1 of Luteitalea sp. NCBI lineage: Bacteria > Pseudomonadati > Acidobacteriota > Vicinamibacteria > Vicinamibacterales > Vicinamibacteraceae > Luteitalea > Luteitalea sp. The sequence continues at coordinate 1,676 of NZ_JALHPM010000015.1, read as the reverse complement.
CTGCAGCGCTATCTGCGTGGACCGGAGACAGACCTCGCTGGCCGGGCCCGCTACCTGTTCGATCTCAATCCGGCCTTGCGACGGTCGCTCGTCGCCCGGCATCAGCGACTGACCCGCGCCTGGACGGCGCAGGATGGTCTCGTCGCCCCGCCGGCGGGGCTCGCGGCCCATCGGCTCGCGGCGCGCGCGTACTCGGCGTCGGCGCTGCAGCGCTTCGCCACGTGTCCCTATCAGTTCTATCTGTCCACGGTGCTCCGGCTCGAGCCGCGTGAGGAGGCCGTGCCGCTGACCACACTCGATCCGTTGACGCGCGGGTCGATGGTGCACGAGATGCTCGCCGAGATCATGCGTGCCTTCATCGCGCACGACTGGGCGCCGCTGCCCGATCCCGTCCTGCTCGAGGCCCACGAGGTGGCCGACGGCATCGTCACGCGCATCGCCGGCGAGTACGAGGATCGGTTCAGGCCGCCCATCCTGCGGGTGTGGCAGGACGCCGTCGCCGCCATCAGGCGCGACATCCACGAGTGGGTGCGTCGACTCCCCGACGAGGGCGGTCGTTGGACGCCGACACGGGTGGAGATCGGCGTCGGCTTCTCCGGCGGTTTCGGGCGTGATGCCGCGAGCCGGGCCGAGGACGTCGTGCTGCCCGGGGGCACGCGCCTGCATGGCGTGGTGGATCTGCTCGAGCGCGGTGAGGGCGACGAGTGGCGCATCACCGACTACAAGACGGGTAAGTACCGGCTGACCAGCAACGTCGTGGTGAACGGAGGACGCACACTGCAGCCGATCCTGTATGCCATGGCGGTCGAGGCGGCGTTCTCCGGGCGCGTCACCGCCTCGCGTCTCTACTACTGCACCGACGAGGGCGGCTACGAGGTGCATCCCTGGGCGATTGCCGGCGCAACCGGCGATCAGACCCGGCAGGCGGCGCTCGAGGTGCTGGCCATCGTGGACCATGCCATCGAGGAGGGGCGGCTGCCCGCGGCTCCGGCCGACGAGGCCTGCACGTGGTGCGACTTCAGGCCCGTGTGCGGCCCCTCGGCGCAGTTCGTGCCCCGGCGGAAGGACCCGCGGCCGCTGGCCGAGCTCACCCTGCTGCGGAGGATGAAATGAGCGCATCGAGCCGCACGCCGCTGGTCGACCACGAGGACCGCACGCGCATCCGCACGCACCTCGACACCACGCTGGTCGTCGAGGCGGCGGCCGGCACCGGCAAGACGACCGAGCTCGTCGCCCGCATGGTCAACACGCTGGCCGAGGGACGCGCCCGCATCGGCGAGATCGTCGCCGTGACGTTCACCGAGAAGGCGGCCGGCGAACTGAAGCTCCGCCTCCGCGAGGAGATCGAGCACGCGCGGGAGCAGCGCCTCGGCGAGCCGCGGCAGCGCCTCGAGGATGCCCTGGCGCACCTCGAGGACGCCCACGTCAGCACCATCCACGGCTTCTGTGCCGACCTGCTGCGCGAGCGGCCGGTCGAGGCCGACGTCGATCCCCGCTTCGAGGTGCTGCTCGAGCCGGTGGCCAACCTCATGCTCGACGGTGTGGTCGATCAGTGGTTGCAGCAGACGCTCGAAGCGCCGACCGAGGGCGTACGGCGCGTGCTGCGCCGCGCCTACCGGGACGACGATGGCGAGGCGGGGCCGCGGGCCGCGCTGCGGCGAGCGGTGCGCGCCCTG
>NZ_JALHPM010000014.1:0-60540 GCF_022842525.1 Luteitalea sp. | reverse complement strand
GAGCAGCGGTGCTGCTCCCAGCGCCGGCGGCAGCCACAGCGCCACCACGCCCACACACATCAGCCCTCGCCAGATCCGGTTCATGGTCGTCATCCCTTGTTCAGTCCCGAGGCAATCGCCGTCGCACCGGCCGGGTTGCCCTTGCGCATCTCGTTCATCAGCGCAATCGTGTCCTGCAGCAGCGCCACCTTGCGGCGGAAGGCATCGAACAGACTCTCCTGCGCGATCTGGCTCTGCGGATCGGTCCGGAGCGCCTGGCGGCTGTCGTCGATGGCCTGGTCGATGATCTCGAGGTTCTCCCGCACGGTCGCCATCACCGCCGGGTCGATCGGCGAATCACCGTCGCTGGCCACGCGCTCGAGGCCGGCGATGGCGTTCTCGTAGTGCCGCGCCGCGAGATCCAGCTCGCTCTCGATCGCACCGACCAGATCGCCGGGGGTGTCGGCCGGGCTGGTCGTGGCCACCGTCGGCGCGGTCGGCCCCGGCGCCGTGTCGAGGGATCGGCGAAGGCCCACGAGCGAACCGGCCACGACGATGATCAGGGCGGCCGCCAGCGCCACCCACCGCCAGTCCACGCCGCGGTGACGGTCGTCGCGCGCGGAGGCCGCCGCGCCGGCGCGCTGGAACTCCGGATCGGCGTCCAGCCGCGCCGACACCCGCTCCCACAGTCGCGGTGACGGCCCCTCCGACCCGAGCCGCCGCAGGTCGGCCTGCAGCCGACGCGCCTCCGTTTCGGCCGCCCGGCACGCCGGGCACCCGATGAGATGCGCGTCCAGCGCGTCGGCGTCCTCCCGGCTCAGCGTGCCGGTCAGTCGCGCGTCGAGCGCCTGCTCTGCGTCCTGGCACTTCACGCCCGTGTCCCCCCCGTGGTGTCCCGTCCGAGCAGACTCCGCAGCCGCAGTCGGGCCTTGTGGACCTGCGATTTCGACGTACCTTCCGCGATCCCCAGCATCGTCGCCACTTCCCGATGCTCGAAGCCCTCCACATCATGGAGGAGGAACGCGGCCCGACAGCCCGGCGGCAACTCGCGCAACGCCCGTTCGAGGTCGAGACGATGCAGGACGGCCCCGCCGACGTCGGTCCTGGCCCGTACCGGTGGCAGGTCGTCGTCGAGCCACTCGGTGTGCTGGTCGTTGCGACGGGCCTTGCTGCGCAACCGGTCGAGGCAGGCATTCACCCCCAGCCGGTACAACCAGGTGCCGAGCGACGCATCGCCCTTGAAGGACGCCATCTTGCGAAAGGCCAGCAGGAAGATCTCCTGCAGCATGTCCTCGGCGTCTTCGGCGTGCCCGAGCATTCTGTAGGCCACGGCGTACAGGCGGGCGCTGTGGACCCGATACAGCTCCTCGAATGCCGCGAGATCCCCGGCGCGACAACGTGCGGCGAGCCGCATGTCGGCGGCATGACTCGTCACTGGCATCTTGGACGGGAAGCGCCCCGGCGGCGTTGCCGGGGGGTGGCTACAAAGACGAGGGCAGCACGAGGCGGGTTCAACGACATGCCGGGAATGCCGGGCATGCCGGGAATGCCGGCAGAGATTCAGATCTCACAGCGGATCGCCGCAAAGCCGCGGATCCGACGGCCGACCACCGTGATGCCTTCGGCGCGCAGCAGCGCGGCCTTCTCGGCTTCGTGCCCGCCGTACCCGCCCAGGGCGCCCCCCGCGGCGACGACACGGTGCGCCGGAATCCGCCGCGGGCCGGCGTTGGCCATCAGCGTGCCCACGGCACGCGCCGCCCCTGGGCGTCCTGCCGCGGCCGCGACGTCGCCGTATGTGGCCACGCGGCCCGACGGGATGGCGCGGACCGCGTCGAACACCCGAGCTGCGAACGGCTTCCTAGGCTCAGGGCTCATGGCTCAGCACTCACGGCTCATGGCTCAAGGCTCAGGGGGGCCTAGAACGTGAACACGACCTTGACTCGGACCTGTGCGCCGCCGAGGTCGGTTTCGTCGTAGAAACTCGAGACACCGCCGGTGCCGAGGCCGTCCGGCACCCAGCGGTAGAGCACCTCGGCCGTGGCGCCCAGGTGGCGGCTGAAGGGCAACTCGAGGCCCCCGAGCACGTGATAGCTGCCGTGGGTCTCGCTGACGTCGTCTTCGGCGCTGGCGAATTCCGACGTCTCCGTGTACTGCTGGAAGCCGAAGCCGCCGCCCCCGTAGGGCACGGGGCGGAGTCGGGCCTTGCCGTTCGGGCCGAGCCGCGGCGCGCTGGCGAAGCGCCAGCCGACGGAGATGTCGATCGGCCTCACCGTGACCTCCGTGGCGATGCCGAGGTCGACGACCTCGCCGCCATCGGCGATGAAGACACGGGAGCCGTCGGCGGAGAAGGACGACACGCTGACGTCCACGAACAGGTGGCGTCCGAGCAGCAGGCCGCCACCGCCGCCGAAGACGACGCCGCTCGAGGTGTCGAGCACGGCGGAGAAGCTGTCGGCGGCGGTGAACGACTGGAAGCCGACCAGGCCGAAGACGCGCGGCCGGATGCCGGGTCCGCGCTTCCGCGGCGTCGGCATGTCGTCGGGCGTCGCGTCCGGCGTGGTCACGTCCTCCGGCGCACGCGGCTCTCCGGCGGGCGTCGGCGCCGCGGGGGGTGGAGCCGAGGGGGCCGGCGCGGGCTCCTGCGCCGACGCGGGTCCGACAGCGAGACCCAGCGCGAATCCAAGCACCAGCAGGCGAGCAGGCAGACGGCGGGCGGTCATCGCGCGATCCCCAATCCGCGCAGGGTCGCCCGCGCATCGACGAGGCCGAAGCCGTACTCGTTGTCGCGCCCGGCGCTGCCGCGGTCGGTGGCGAACTGCCGGATGGCGGCTTCGATGGTGGCGGGATTGCGGATGCCCTGCGCGTGGAGCAACGCCGCCAGGCCCGCGACATGGGGCGCCGCCATCGACGTGCCCTGGTAGGCATCGTCTTCGAGCAGGTCGAACCGGGGGGCGAGCTGGTTGAGGCTCAGTCCGGACGCCCGGTACGTCTGCTGCCAGATGCGGCCTGCGGCGCCGCCGACCCGCGTGTTGCCGCCGGGGGCCGCGATCTCGATGAAGTCCCCCGTGCTGGAGTAGTAGGCGCGATTGAGGTCCTGACCGACGGCGGCGACGGCCATCACGCCGTTGATGTCGCGCGCGTAGACCGCCGGGTAGCCAGGACGGTTGCCGTCCTCGAAGCGATTGCCGCCCGACAGGGCGACGAAGGCGCCGCGCGAGACGGCGTACTGCAGTGCGCTCTGCGTCACGGCGGCCGGCGACTCGCCGCCGATGCTGATGTTCATCACCTTGGCGCCGTTGTCGGCCGCATAGCGAATCGCCCGGGCCTCGTCGGAGGCGAAGCAGGCCCCGCCTTCGAAGATCGGGGGCAGCGTGGAGACGCCGTCTTCGGCCAGGAAGAAGAGCACCTCCCACTCACCGAGACACACCTTGAGCGGCATGATCCGCGCGTTGTACGCCACGCCGACTCCGCTCTCCGCGTTGAGTTGCTGCCCGATGGTGCCGGTGACGTGCGTGCCGTGCCCGTCCATGTCGTAGGGCAGCGTGTCCTCGTACAGGAAGTCGTACGGCGCGACCAGGCGGTTGGTCGACACGATGTCGGTGCTGCGCGCGAAGGGCACGTCGATGATCTGCAGGCGGCCGGCGAAGAAGCGCGGGAAGCGCAGCACGTCGTTGGCCATCGCCAGCCCGCTGTCGATCACCGCGACGACGACGTCGCGGGCGCCGTCGTTGATGTCCCAGGCCCGCTCGAGATTCATCACGCGCATGTGCCACTGCCGCGCGAACGACGGGTCGGTCGGCGTGACTTCAGGGCGCCGCAACGCATCGGGCTCCGCGAAGGCGATCTCCGGTCGTGCGGCCAGCGCGGCGGCCATCGCCGGCACGTCGGCGTCGAGCGGCACGTCGACGTAGGTGAAGTCGGTGTAGGCGTCCCCGGCGCGCAGCTGGGTGGCGGTGCCGGGCAGCGCGAGCGTGACCGCCGACGTCATGGCCTGCGTCGGCAGTCCGTCACGAAACTTCACGAGGATGCGCCCGGGCACGTAGTCCGTGCCGAGCCGGGCCACCGCCCGCAGGCGATCGGCCAGATCCGCACGAGGACGACGGGTGAAGGTCGGCTCCTGCGCCGACAGCACGAGGCCGAGGGCGGCCACCAGCACCAGCCCCACCAGAGTCACGGATCGACCCACCGGGTTCTCTTTCCTGTGCGGCAGGAGCGGTCGCGCCGTTCCCGCCTGTGTGTCCGACGCGAGCATTGTCCGTGCCGGTGCGCGGCACGGTCAAGGCAGCCGGCCGTCAGGGACGACCGGCTGCGGGCGCCGCGTCGCCCTGCGCGGGCAACGCCGGCGGGGCAACGAAGGCATCGACCCGCGTGAGTCCGTCGGCGGCCGCGAGCGTCACGCCGAGCAGACGTCCCAGTGTCGGTGCCACGTCGGCCGGGCTGGCCGACGCCGTGTACCGACCCGGCCGGAACTGCGGCCCCAGGAACACGAGCGGCACGTGCTGGTCGTAGCCGTACGGCGTCCCGTGCGTGGCGACGATCGAGTACGGATACCAGTAGGGACGGGTGATGAAGATGATGTCGCCGGAGCGCCCCGGATAGGCGCTCAGGCGTGCCGCGTGCGCCAGCGGATCGGAGGCCGCCTCGTAGCGCCCGGCCAGCAGGTCGGTCGTGCGCCACGCCCGGGCGATGCCCTCGATCTGCTCCAGGTTCGTCCGCAGGGCATCCCACTCGCGCTGGTCGAGTGCCGCCAGCTTCGACGCGGCGTCCTTCGAGAGATAGATCTCGGCGCCGGTGTTGCTGTCGATCACGCTGCCGCCCAGGGCCGTCGTCAGGACCGTCTGCACCGCCCTTCGGTCCACCACGCCGCCGCCGAGCCCGAGGGCCTGCATCTGCTGCGGCACCGGACTCACGCCGTGATCGGAGGTGAAGGCAAGCATGTAGCGGTCGCGCCCGACGTGGCGGTCGAGCGCCTCGAGCAGCGTGCCGATGGTCTCGTCGAGTCGCGCCAGCACGTCCTGCACCTCGTGGCTGCGCGGGCCGTAGGCATGCCCCACGGTGTCGAGCGCCGAGAAGCTGACGGCGAGGAAGTCGGTGCCGGCGCCCCGTCCCAACTGCAGCTCCGTGATCGCTGCCGCGGCCATCCGTCCGAGATACGCATCCGAGAACGGGCTCATCTGCCAGTTCCCGTAGAAGGTGGGATCGATCTGCCCGTCGATCGGCGGTGGCGCCAGGCGATGCGGGAACTGCGCCCCGGTGCCGCCTTCCCCGGCGCCTGCATCGGCATGGACGTAGGCGGTCTCCGGCAGCCGCCGATCCCAGACGGCATCGGCGTCGGCCTCGACCGGGTGCGCGGCGAGGTAGCGCTCGAGGAAGGGCAGGCGACCAGGTGTGCCCATCGCGGGCGAGCTGACGAAGCCGCGGGGGCCGTCGAACCAGGTCGACACCGTCGACCGATGGCCGGCCAGTGACAGCGCGGCCCGGGCCTTCATCGACATCGTCACCACGCGTGGGGCGATGCCGAGTTGCGCACGCATCTCGTCGGCGAGTGTCGGGGTGGCGAGGCGGGCCGGGCTCTCGCCCGTGCGTGCCGCCGCGGCGCCGTACGTGACGTTCCTGATGGCCGGATCCTCGGTGCATCCGACATCGCGGCCGAGCGCGCGGTCGTGCCACGCGTTCGAGATCATCCCGTGCGTCTGCGGCGTCGCGCCGGTGCCGATGGTGGCGTGCCCGGCGCACGTCATCGTGCTGGCGTAGCGGTAGGCCGCTTCCGTGTAGTACGCGCCCTGGTCGAACAGGCGTCGCAGGCCCTGCCGCCACTGATGGCCGTACTTGTCGACGTAGTCGCCGCGAAACTGATCGACGACGAGCACGACGACCAGGGAGGGGCGTGGCGGACGAGGAGCGGAGGGTGGCGCGGACTGCGCCACGAGCGGGGCCGCCGAGGCGGCCAGCGCCAGCAGGCCGGTGACGGCCCGGCCTGCTCGTGCACGAAAACCGACAGCGAACGTCGACACGTCGGCCTACAGGCGCGTCACCAGGTACTGCTTGCGGAACGAGCGCTGCAGCCACTGGTTCGGGGCCTTGTGGCTGGTCACGCGCATGGTGGCCGGATCGTAGGCGAGCGTCTCGTTGGGGAAGTGCTCCGCGACGCTGCCGAGCAGCACGGCTTCGGTGACCAGCTGGGCGTAGTCGAAGCTCGCCGAGCAAATCGTGCCAGGGCCCTTGAGGACGGCGTCGAGGAACTCGTGGTAGTGGTTCCGATCGGGCACCGTGGGGATCGTGCGCCCGGCGAACGTCTCGGCCGGGTGCAGCGTCGGCGGTCCGATGTGGGGCAGGAGGATGGCACCGCCCGTGCCGATGATGACCGCCCCGGAACCCGGGACCTTGCCACCGACCGCGTCGGCGACCGCCTGCGGCGGACGCACCGCGCCGTCGTACCACCAGAAGTCGAGCGTGCTGCCCGCCGTCAGGGTGGTGCCGGGGAAGACGAACTTGATCCTGGCGTCGATGGGCCAGTTGCCGTGCACGGCGCCCGGGCCGTACGACGTGATCGACGTCGGCAGGTAGAGGTTCACACCGCGAATCGGCGTGCTGAAGATGTGGCAGCCCATGTCGCCGAGCGTGCCGGTGCCGAAGCCGACGCGCTTGCGCCAGTTGCCGGGGTGGTAGACGTCCTTCTTGAACGGCCGCTTCTCGCTGACGCCCAGCCAGCCGTCCCAGTCGAGCGTTTCGGGCACCGGGTCCGCGCCCGCGGGGATGGGCGACATGTCTCCCCAGGTCTTGTCACAGAACGTGTGCACCTCGGTGACCTTGCCGATGAAGCCGTTGCGGATCATCAGTTCGGTGGCCAGCTGCGTCGGGTGCGACGAGATCTGGATGCCCATCTGCGAGACCAGCCGGCGTTCGCGCGCGGCCGACGCCAGCATGCGGGTCTCGAGGACGGTGGCGGCCAGTGGCTTCTGCACGTAGACGTGCTTGCCGTAGGACATGGCGGCCATCGCGATGGGGGCGTGCATGTGGTCCGGCGTCGAGACGTTGACCGAGTCGAGGTTGTCGGCCTCCTTGCGGAGCAACTCACGCCAGTCCTGATACACGCGGACGTTCGGGAAGAGCTTCTTGATCGGCTCGGTGCGCGAGAGATCGGCATCCGCCACCGCGATCAGATCGAACGCCGGATGGCTCGAGAAGCTGCGGACATCGGCCAGGGCCATGCCCGAGGCGCCGAAGCTGGCATGACGCACCTTGCGGCCGGCCTGCGCGTGCGCGGCCTGGGCCGCGAGTGGCATGGCCGCGGAGGCCACGGCAAGTTCCTGCAGGAAACGGCGGCGACTGACGGAAGACGGCATCTGGAACGAACCTCCGGAGGGGGACGGGACCGCCACGCGCGGCCTGGCCGTCCCTAGTGTGGATCGAAGCCTCTCGACACGGGTAGGGACCGCTCTCCGAGCGGTCCGTCACCACCCGGGGCGCAGGGCGAGGCGACGCGGCCTACCCGCGGACGGGCCGCCGCCGCAGGGGCAGGGCGCAGCACAGCGCCGCCAGCACATTGGCACCGAGGCTGCCCGCGAGCACCGGATCGGCCGCGACCACGGGCAGCCAACCGAGCAGGTGCGCCAGGTCGAGCGCGGCCCTGGCGAGAAAGGCGGCCCCGATCCAGGCCAGCGCGGCGCGCGGGTCACGCACCAGCGTCATCAGGGCGAGCCCGGCGGCCAGCACGGCACACGCCATGTCGAAGGCGGCGACCGGCCCGGGGGCCGAGGCGCCGAGGCCGGCGAGGAACGCCGAGGAGAAGGCCAGCAGGACCGCGGCCGCCTGGGCGAGACGCAGCTCGGCCACGACCCGATGGGGAGCCTGCGATGGAATCCGGATCGTCTGCCAGGTCAGCACGGCCAGCGCCGCCACCAGCGTGACGCCGCCTGCCAGCAGCGCGCGGCCTGCTTCAGAGGCCATCGCGGAACGTCACCCGTCCGCCGCGAATGGTCATCAGGGGGCGCGCTTCGAGGATGCGTGCCGGGGCGACCTGCATGATGTCGTCGGAGAGCACCAGCAGGTCGGCGAGGGCGCCGGGCCGCAGGATGCCCAGATCCTGCTCGAGATGCGCGGCGTATGCGGCACCCGCCGTGAAACTGTGCAGGGCCTCGGCCCGCGTCAACCGCTGATCGGGCATCCATCCGCCGGGCGGCTGGCCGGCGCGATCCTGCCGGGTGACCGACGCGTAGAACCCGAGCATCGGGTTGGGTTCCTCGACGGGGAAGTCCGACCCGTTGGCGAGGCGGGCGCCGCTGCGGCGAAGCGCCTGCCAGAGGTACGCGCCGTCGCGTGTGCGGGCCTCGCCGATGCGCTGCGCCACCCACGGCATGTCCGACGTCGCGTGCGTGGCCTGCACCGATGCGATGACGTCCAGCGCGGCAAAGCGCGGGATGTCACTGGCGCGCAGGATCTGGGCGTGTTCGTTGCGCATGCGCAGGGCCCGGCTGCCCGGCACTTCCCGCTGCAGCCGCTCGAACAGGTCCAGCACCGCGGTGTTGGCGCGATCGCCGATGGCGTGGATGCAGGGCTGGTACCCCGCCGTCACCGTCGCCAGCGCCTGCGCGTACAACTGGTCCGGCGGCGTCACGAGCAGGCCGCGGGTGCCCGGCTCGTCGCTGTACGGCTCGTGCAGCGCGGCGCCGCGCGACCCGAGGGCCCCATCGGCGACCAGCTTGACCGCCCGCACGGTGAGCAGATGCCCTGCGTGCCCGATGACGGGCGGCGGCAGTGTCTCGCCTGCGCGGGGCGGCCGCAGCATCACGTAGAGCCGCGTCTTCAGGCGCCCTTCATCGGCGGCCACCCGGTACATCTCGGCGTCCGGCCAGGCCACGCCGGCATCGTGGACCATCGTCAGGCCCAGGCGCGCGGCGAGGTCGTCGGCGAGCCGCAGCTGCTCGCGGCGCGCCGCCGCGTCGGGGGCAGGGATGTGGCGCGCGACGAGTCCCATCGCGGTATCCACCAGCACGCCAGTCGGGGCGCCGGCGGGGGTGCGCAGCACGCGCCCGCCCTCGGGATCCGCGACCGACGCCGTCACGCCCGCGGCTCGCAGGGCCGTGGTGTTCACCCACGCCGCGTGCCCATCGACGCGGGAGAGATACACCGGATGATTCGGGATCGCCGCATCGAGCTGCGCAGCCGTGGGCCACGCGCTGTCCGCCCAGTCGTTCTGGTCCCAGCCGCGGCCGCGGATCCACTGACCCGGCGGCACCTGCTGCGCCTTCGCGCGGATGGCGTCCACCACGGCCTGGGCACTCGTGGTGCCGCGCAGGTCGACGTTCTGCAAGCCCTCACCGAGGCCGAGCACATGGCCGTGGGCGTCGTGCAGGCCGGGAATCACGGCGCGACCGCCTGCATCGACCACCTGCGTCTTCGGGCCGCGCAGCGCCAGGGCCTCGGCGGTCGTGCCCACGACCACGAGGCGGTCGCCGCGCACTGCCAGCGCTTGCGCCTCCGGCCGGCCGGTGTCCACGGTGTAGACCCGGGCGTTCATCACCACGAGATCGGCCGGCGAGGTCGGCGGCGACGGCACCTGTGTCAGCGACACGCCACCGGCGACGGCCAACGCGAGAAGCAGGGAGAGTCCGCGCACGGCCGGCAGTATACTTGCGCCTCCTCATGCGTGCGGTCGACATCATCCGCGCCAAGCGCGACGGCAACGCGCTCACCCGCGAACAGATCGCCTGGATGGTCACCGGCGCCAGCGATGGCTCGGTGCCGCCCTACCAGTTGTCGGCGTGGCTGATGGCCGTGTGGCTGCGCGGCATGACGCCCGACGAGACGACGTGGTTGACCGATGCGATGGTCGACTCGGGCGTTCGCGTCGACCTGTCGGCCGTCCCCGGCATCAAGGTGGACAAGCACAGCACGGGCGGGGTGGGCGACAAGACGTCGTTGATCATCGCGCCGGTGGTCGCCGCGCTCGGGGTGCCGGTGCCGATGATGTCTGGCCGTGGGCTCGGACACACGGGCGGCACGCTCGACAAGCTCGAGAGCATTCAGGGCTTCCGCACCCGCCTCACCCTCGACGAGTTTCGCGCACAGGTCGCCGATCTCGGCTGCGCCCTCATCGGACAGACCGATGAGGTGGCACCGGCCGATCGGACCTTGTATGCGCTGCGCGATGTCACGGCCACAGTGGAGAGCCTGCCGCTGATCTGTGCGTCGATCCTCAGCAAGAAGATCGCCGAAGGCATCGATGCGCTGGTGCTCGACGTCAAGACCGGCAGCGGCGCCTTCATGGCCCGCGAGGATGATGCCCGCGCCCTGGCCGACGCACTGGTCGGCCTGGCCGAGCGATCGGGGTTGCGCGTCGCGGCACTGCTGACGCAGATGGACGTGCCCCTCGGCCGCACGATCGGCAATGCCCTCGAAGTCCGCGAATGTGTCGACGTGCTGCGCGGTGGCGGTCCGGCCGACCTGGTGGAACTCTCCGTCGAACTCGCCGCCCTGATGGTGTGGCTCGGGCAGGGGCGCCCCTCGCTCGAGGCCGCGCGCGACGCGGTGCGAGAGGCCCTGGCCGACGGGCGCGGGCTCGCGGCGTTCCGCGCCATCGTGCAGCGGCAGGGCGGAGACGTCGGGATGATCGACGACCCCGCGACGCTGCCGCAGGCCCCCGTGCGCGACATGTTCACGGCCCCGGGTGAGGGCTACGTGGCGCGCTACGACGCCGGTCTGCTCGGCCGCGCCGCCGTCCAACTCGGCGCAGGCCGCGCCCGGGCCGAGGACGCCGTCGACCCCGCCGTCGGCTTCGACCTGCTGGCCGTGCCCGGGGATCGCGTCGTGGCGGGCGCGCCGCTGATCGCGATTCACGCCCGCACCGCCGCCGACGTGGCGGCCGTCCGGCCGATGCTCGCCGAGGCCCTCACGATGAGTGCCACACCGCCCGCGCCGCGCCCGCTGATCCTCGATCGCCTCGGCCTCGCCGCGACGCGGTAGCGCGAGCGCCCGTGTCGCCCGACTCCCGACTCCCGATTCCCGACTCCCGACTCCCATGACCGACCTGCTGTCCAGCCTCGACTCCGCCGTCTCCGTGCTTCGCCAGCGAGTGGGTGCCCCGCCCGACGTCGCCGTGGTGCTCGGAACCGGCCTCGGCGACTTCGCCAACACGCTGACCGAGGCCACGGTCCTGCCGTACGCGGCCATCCCCGGATGGCCGTCCTCGTCGGTGGTCGGCCATGCCGGCACGCTCGTGGTCGGCACGCACAGGTCGGGGGCCAGGGTCGCCGCGCTCGCCGGGCGTGCCCACCTCTACGAGGGCTATCCGGTCACGCGCGCGGTGTTCGGCGTCCGGGCGATGGTGCGGTGGGGCGTGCGCCGGATCGTGCTGACCAATGCGGCCGGTGGCATCAACACGGCCTTCACGCAGGGCGCGCTGATGCTGATCGACGATCACATCAACATGCTCGGCACCAACCCGCTCGTCGGCCCGAATGTCGAGGAACTCGGCGTGCGCTTTCCCGACATGACGTACGTCTACGACCGCGATCTGCGCGCGATGGCGCTCGAGGCGGCGGCCGAGACAGGCGTTCCGCTGCAGCGCGGCATCTATCTCGCGACGCTCGGGCCCAGTTACGAGACGCCGGCCGAAATCCGCGCCTTCCGCACGTTGGGGGCCGACGCCGTCGGCATGTCCACCGTGCCGGAGGCCATCGCCGCGCGCCACATGGGGGCCGCGGTCGCCGGCATCTCGTGCATCACCAATCCCGCTGCCGGCGTCGTCGACGAGCCCCTCGACCACGACGATGTCATGCAGACGGCGTCGCGGGTGCGCGGGCAGTTCATCGCCCTGCTCGATGCCTTCATCGCCCGCATGGTGCAGCGGTGACCTTCGCCGACGTTGACCTGGTCGCAGCGGCGCGGGCCGTGCGAGCGCATGCCTGGGCGCCGTTCTCGCACTTTGCCGTGGGCGCCGCCCTCCGGCATCGCGACGGCCGCATCGTCACCGGCTGCAACGTCGAGAACGCCACGTACGGGCTGACCCTCTGTGCCGAGCGGGTGGCGGTCGTCAAGGCCATCTCCGAGGGGATGCGGCCTGACGAGTTCACGGCCATCGCCGTGGTCGCCGACACCGACGAGCCGACGCCCCCGTGCGGTGCGTGCCGGCAGATCCTCTGGGAGTTCTGCGGCAACATCCCCGTCGTCCTGGCCACCCCCACCGAGGTCAGGGCCGTCCTCGCCATGGCCGATCTGCTCCCACGGCCCTTCGACGCGCGCTTTCTCACCAGGTAGGGCCCGCTCTCCGAGCGGGCCGTCATGATAGCGATCTGACGGTGACGGCCGGTTCGGAGAACCGGCCCTACCCGGTGCCCGGTGCCCGGTGCCCGGTTCCCGTAAACTAGCCCGATGCTTCCGACGATTGCCTGGCAAGACGATGCGGTGGTGATGGTGGATCAGCGCAAGCTGCCCACCAAAGAGGTCTACCTGACCTGCAAGACGCCCAGCGAGGTCGCCAAGGCCATCAAGACCATGGTCATCCGCGGCGCGCCCGCCATCGGGGTCTCCGCCGCGTACGGTCTGGCGCTGGGAGTGCGCCGCAGCACGGCGGCCGGCACCAAGCAGCTCACCACCGAGTTTCTGAAGGACTGCGACCTGCTCGCTGGCACGCGGCCGACGGCGGTCAACCTCTTCTGGGCCATCGACCGCATGAAGGCCGTCTTCTCCAGGCAGGTGCTCGGCGGCGCCAGCGTCGGCGATCTCCGACAGGTGATGCTCGACGAGGCGCAGGCCATTCACGACGAGGACGTGGCCAGCTGCCGCGCCATCGGGCAGCACGGCGGTGCGCTGGTGCCCGAGAAGGCCGGCATCCTCACGCACTGCAACGCCGGCGCGCTGGCCACGGCCGGGTACGGCACGGCGCTCGGCGTGATTCGCGGGGCCATCGAGCAGGGCCGCTCGGTCACCGTATTTGCCGACGAGACACGCCCCGTCCTGCAGGGCGCACGTCTCACCGCGTGGGAGCTGGTGCGCGACGGCATCGACACGACGGTCATCTCCGACAACATGGCGGCGGTGCTGATGCGCCAGGGGCGCATCAACTTCATCGTCGTCGGGGCCGATCGCATCGCGGCCAACGGCGATGCCGCGAACAAGATCGGCACCTACACCGTCGCCGTGCTCGCCAAGGAACATGGCGTGCCGTTCTATGTCGCGGCGCCGCTCTCGACCATCGACATGCGGACGCTCGACGGCGATGCCATTCCCATCGAGGAGCGCAACCGCCGCGAAGTGACGCACGTCGGGTCGACGCAGATCGCGCCCGATGCGGCCAAGGTCTACAACCCGGCGTTCGACGTCACGCCCAGCCGGCTGATCGCCGGCATCATCACCGAGCGGGGAGTGGCGCGGGCGCCGTACACCGAGTCGCTCAAGGCCCTGTTCGAGGAGACGCCCGTCGCGGCCGGGGGGCGCTGATGCGCATCCTCGGCATCGAGAGCAGCTGTGACGAGACGGCCGCGGCCGTCGTCGACGCCGCCGACGGCCACCCGTGGCAACTGCGATCGAGTGTCGTCGCCTCGCAGGTCGAGATTCACCGCGAATGGGGCGGCGTGGTGCCTGAACTGGCGGCGCGCCAGCATCTGCGCGACATCTGCGGCGTGGTCGATCAGGCGCTGGCCGACGCGCGGTCGTCGTGGACGGACATCGATGCGATCGCCGTCACGCAGGGGCCGGGGCTCGTCGGATCCCTGCTGGTCGGGGTCAGCTTCGCCAAGGCCGTGGGTGCGGCTCGTGACATCCCGGTGCTGCCGGTGCACCACCTGGCCGGCCACATCGAGTCGCTGGTGCTGCACAACGGCGAACTGCCGTACCCGGCCATCGTCCTCGTGGTCTCCGGTGGCCACACGAGCCTCTATCACCTGCCCTCACCCGGTGTGTACCGCCTCGTTGGCCGCACGCGCGACGATGCGGCGGGGGAGGCGTACGACAAGGTCGCGAAACTGGTGGGCCTCGGCTATCCGGGCGGGCCGATCGTCGATCGCCGTGCGGCGCGCGGCAATCCGCACGCCATCAACTTCCCGATCCCGAAGCTGACGCACGACGACCGTAACGTCGGGCCGCAGACGCACCTGCCCGAGGGCTTCGGCGATGCGCTCAAGCGACGCGCCGACTTCAGTTTCAGCGGCTTGAAGACGGCGGTGCGCCGGCACGTCGAACTGGCGACCGGCGGCGGCACGCGCGCACTGACGGAGACCGAGATCGACGACATCTGCGCAAGTTTTCAGCGGGTCGTCATCCAGACGCTGCTGGACCGCACCTTCCGGGCAGCGGAGTGGTTCGATGCGCGAGCGATCGGCATCGCCGGCGGTGTGGCCGCCAATGCGGGCCTGCGGGCGGCAGCCGAGGCCCGTGGTGCCGCCGTGGGGGTGCCGGTCTTCGTGCCGAGCGTCGCGCTGGCGACCGACAACGCCGCGATGATCGCCGCCGCCGGATTGCGCCGCTGGGACGCGGGCGACCGCGGCGGCTCGCTCGACTTCAACGCCGAACCAGGGTTGGTGATGCTTGTCGAGTGACAAGGGACACGTCGAGCAAGTCACAAGGGAGTCGAGGGACAAGGACAAGGCACGCAAAGGGACACGGGACAAGACACGTGTGCCGGCCAGACGCTCGCTGACATCGTGCCCGTTGTCCCTTGTCCCTTGTCCCTCTACGCCTTGTCCCTCGTCCCTTGCCGCCCTTGTGACTTCTCCCCTCGTCCCTTGTCCCTTGCTCAGCGCCCCTCTTGAAACTCGTAGGTGATGCGCCAGGTGGTCGTCTTGCCCGGGTCCACGCTGGCGTCCACGTACGGCTCGGGACAGACCGTGCGCGCGGCCGACCAGAAGACCAGTGCGGTGAGGGGGCGATCGCCCCGAATCCGTACGGCCGCCTTCGTGTCCTGGTGGAGCAGCGTGAAGTCGTAGTCCGTGGCGGTGGTGCCGAAGCCGTCGATCTCCGTGAACACCGTCTCGCGCGGGGCGAGTGCGCGGCTGAAGCGGAGGTCGCGGCCGGTGATCCCGGCGAGGGGGGCGATGGCGCGGGTCGCCTTCGGCTCGAACGGGAAGCGCACGACGATCGGTGACGCCGTCGGCTGGCGATCGAGCGTGAAGAAGTTGTGGTTGTAGACGCTGGTGTCGATGCGCTTGCGGCCGGTGTTGGTGAGGGCGTGGTCCAGGACCAGCGTGTCGCCGTCCAGCCGCAGGGTCTTGCGATAGACGTAGGCGTAGCCGCCGCCCTCCGCGAGCGTATGGACGAACGTCAGCGACTGCGGACCCCGTTCGACCGTCCACGTCCCGCCATCGACGATCTCGTAGGTGCTGAAGCGGCGGTAGGCCGGCTCGTCGGGCTTGCGCACGTGCCCGACCCCGATGCGGACGAACGTGCCGCCAACCGGGGCCTCCGCGTAGCCGACCGACGAGTCCCCGGCCTGGAACTCCTCGACCGGGCCCGTGATGCCGTCGTGCAGGAGCGGGTCGTGCCGGTCGAACCACGGCCCGAAGTACTCGTGCCCCTGCCACCGCAGGCTGGCGATGGCTCCCGACCAGTCGAACCGCGTCCCGCGGTAGTAGCCGGCCCGCGCATCGGGCAGGTAGACGGTCAACTGCACGCGGGGACTGGCGAGTTCGGCCTGGGGGTACACGGGAGGCACGTCCTGGAGAGCGGGAGACATCAGCGCGGTCAGGAGGAGTTCGAGCATGATGGCCTCGGAGGACTACGGCCTCGGCGGGCCGAGCAGCGCCTCGAGCGCTGCCGGGTCCACCGGCTTGATCAGATGATGATCGAACCCCGCCTCTTCGCTGCGCCGGCGGTCCTCGTCCTGCCCCCAGCCGGTCAGCGCGACCAGGACGATGGTGGCAGCCCAGGGCATCGTGCGGAGGCGGCGCGCCGCCTCGTAGCCGTCCATCCGCGGCATGCCGATGTCCATCAGCACGATTTCCGGGCGGAACGCCTCGGCTTCCACGAGGGCCTGCTCGCCGTCGTGGGCGGTCCGCACCGCATGCCCCATCAACTCGACCAGCAGCGACAGGCTCTCGGCCGAGTCGGCGTTGTCGTCCACCACCAGCACGCGCGTCATCGTCTGCTCACCTCGGCGGCAAGCATACGCGGAAGTGCCATCGGCTAAGCTGTACCAGCCGATCCGTGTCGCAGCGCACCTACCCCTCCCGTCCCATCGTCGGCGTCGGCGGCGTCATCGTCGACGGCGACCATGTCGTGCTGATCAAGCGCAAGTACGAGCCGCTGGCGCTGCGCTGGAGCATCCCGGGCGGCACGCTCGAGGTCGGCGAGTCGCTCGAAACCGGTGTGGCGCGTGAACTGGCGGAGGAGACCGGCCTGATCGTGCGGGTGGGCCCCGTCATCGAGGTGTTCGACCGCATCCTCCACGATGAGGACGGCCGCGTGAAGTACCACTTCGTGCTGGTGGACTACCTCTGCGTGCCGGTGGGCGGGGCGCTCCAGGCGGGTGACGACGTGTCGCACGCGGAGTGGGCGCACTTCGACGGCCTGGCACCGTATGAGCTGACCGACAAGGCGAACGAGGTGCTGCGCCGCGCCAGGGAGATGCCGCGGGGCTGGTAGGGATCCCGCGCCTCAGCGAGGCGTCTCTGCCTCCTTCGCATCTTTGCGACTCCCGACTCCCGACTCCCGACTCCCGGGTTCCCGTCCTGATATATTGCCGGACTCATGCAGATCCCATCGGCCGCCGAGGCGCGCGACGCCGGGCTCGACAGCGAATTCACGCGCGGACTCGGCCTCTACGACGCCACCATGGTCGTCGTCGGATCGATGATCGGCTCCGGCATCTTCATCGTCTCGGCCGACATGGCCCGGCTGATCGGCAGCCCGGGATGGCTGCTGCTCGCGTGGGTGATCACCGGGTTGCTGACCGTCGGAGCCGCACTGGCCTACGGCGAACTGGCCGCGATGATCCCGCGGGCCGGTGGGCAGTACATCTTCCTGCGCGAGGCCTTCTCGCCCCTGTGGGGCTTCCTCTACGGCTGGACGCTGTTCACGGTCATCCAGACCGGCACCATCGCCGCCGTGGCGGTGGCCTTCGCGCGGTTCACCGGTGTGTTGTTCCCGGTGATCGCGGAGGACCAGTACCTCATCGCGCCCATCCACCTCACGTCCGGGTACGCGCTGTCGCTGTCGACGGCGCAGTTGCTCGGGGTGGTGCTCATCGCCGTGCTGACCTGGAGCAACACCCGGGGGCTCGAGTACGGCAAGGTGGTGCAGAACATCTTCACCACCGCCAAGACCGGCGCGTTGGTGGCGCTCATCGGCGCAGGGTTGCTCCTCGGCTGGAATGCCGAGGCCGTGAGCGCCAACTTCGGCGACCTGTGGTCGCCCCGTGGCGTGGTCGAACTGGCGCCGGGGCTGACCGCCGTCAGTGCGTTCGGGCTGTTCGTCGCCATCGGCATCGCCCAGACCGGATCGCTGTTCTCGTCCGACGCCTGGCACAACATCTGTTTCACGGCCGGTGAAGTCAAGGATCCCCGGCGGACGTTGCCCCTCTCGATGGTGCTCGGCACGGTGATCGTCACCGGGCTCTATGTGTTGTCGAACATCGCGTACCTGGTGGCGCTGCCGCTCGAGGCCATCCAGTCGGCGCCGTCCGACCGCGTGGCGACGCTGTTGATCAACACGGTGTTCCCGGGGCTGGGTGCCGGCGTCATGGCGGCGGCCATCATGGTGTCGACGTTCGGCTGCGTGAACGGGCTGGTGCTGGCCGGTGCCCGCGCCTACTACGCGATGGCCAGGGACGGGCTGTTCTTCCGCCGGGCCGGCGAACTCAACGCGGCCCGCGTCCCTGCCTACGGGCTGGTGCTGCAGGGCCTCTGGGCCGTGCTGCTGGTGCTGCCGCGCACCTACGACGTGGGGACGGGACGCTACGGCAATCTCTACTCGAACCTGCTCGACTACGTGATCTCGGCGGCCCTGCTGTTCTACGCCCTGACCGTCGCCGGGCTCTTCCGTCTGCGCGTGACCCGCCCTGACGCGCCGCGGCCCTACAAGGCGTTCGGCTACCCGGTGGTGCCGGCGCTCTACATCGCCGGTGCGCTGGCCATCCTCTTCGTGCTGTTCGCCTATCGCCCGGCCACCACCTGGCCCGGACTGGTGATCGTGCTGGCCGGGGTGCCGGTGTACCTCCTGGCACGCGGGAGCGGACGGGCATGAACTGGACACCGGATCGCGATGCCGCCCTCGCCCTGCTGCACGAGTACACCCAGGGTGAGAGCCTGCGCCGCCATGCCTACGCGGTGGACGCGGCCGTCCGCGGCTATGCCCGGCGCCTCGGGGAAGACGAGGCCCTGTGGAGCGTGACGGCGCTGTTGCACGACTTCGACTACGAGCAGTTCCCCTCGCAGGAGGAGCACCCCTGGAAGGGCGTCGAGATCCTGCGGCAGCTCGGGTACCCGGAGGTCGTGACCCGCGCCATCCTGTCGCACGCCGACTACAGCGGCGTGAGTCGCGACAGCCAGCTGGAGAAGGTGCTCTATGCCTGCGACGAGATGTCCGGGTTCGTGACCGCCGCGGCGCTGGTGCGCCCCTCGCGCAGCATCCTGGACCTCGAGGCCTCGTCGGTGAAGAAGCGGATGAAGGACAAGGCGTTTGCGCGCGCGGTCCCGCGCGAGGACCTGATCCGCGGCGCCGAGGCGCTCGGGTTGCCACTCGAGGACCACATCGCCCATGTCATCGAGTCACTCCGGGAGGACGCGGCCCTCCTCGGACTGGTGGGGACGCCGACGACGTAGCCCTGGCGACGAGGGGCCTGGCCCGCCGAAGCCTTGGCGAAGGCGGGCGAACCACACCTCGTCAGGGTCCGTATGTAGCCTGTAGCCTGCCAAGCGCAGACCTGTTGACCTGTGGCGCCGGGGGCCGGTTCCCGGTTTCCGGTTCGCTGTTCCCGAATTTCGATGCCCGAGACCCCGTGAGCCCTGACCCTACTTCCGTGGTGACCCTGGACGATGTGACCGTCGTCTACGGGAAGAATCAGGCGCTGGCCGGCGTGGCCGTGCAGTTTCCGGCCGGGGCCGTCGGCCTCCTCGGCCCCAACGGCGCCGGCAAGAGCACGATGATCAAGGCCCTGCTCGGGTTCGTCGTCCCGACGACCGGCCAGATGCACGTGCTCGGTCTCGACGTCCGGTACAAGGCGCCGGAGATCCGGGCCCGCATCGGCTACATGCCCGAGAACGACGCCCACATCCCCGGCATGAATGCGGTCACCTTCGTCGCCTACTGCGGGCAACTCTCCGGCCTGCCCCCCGTCGACGCGATGCAGCGCGCGCACGAGGTGCTCTACTACGTCGGCCTCGGCGAGGCGCGGTACCGCAACGTCGAGACCTACTCGACCGGCATGAAGCAGCGGATCAAGCTGGCCCAGGCGCTCGTCCACGACCCCGACCTGCTGTTCCTCGACGAGCCGACCAACGGCATGGACCCCAAGGGCCGCGACGAGATGCTCGCGCTCATCCACGACCTCGGGCACAACAAGCAGGTCAACCTGATCCTGTCGTCGCACCTCCTGCCGGACGTCGAGCACACCTGCGACCACGTCATCGTGATGGACAAGGGGCGCATCGCCACGCAGGGGCCCATCGCCGCGCTCAAGGGCACCGGCGGCAGCGTCTTCGAACTGCGCATCAAGGGCGACCTGCCGCGCTTCGTCGACGTGCTGCGCACCGAGGGCCTCGAGGCGCACGGCACCGACGACGACGTGATGCGCGTGCTGGTGCCGGCGGGCCGCACCGCGCGCGACGTGTTCTCGCTGGCATCCACGCACGGCGTGCAGGTCCGGCACCTGCGGCCGAGTGTGCCGACACTCGAAGACGTCTTCGTCGACGCCATCGAAGGAGGAGGCAGCCGTGCCCATTCATGACCAGTCGTACCGGCGCTATGCCGGCGAGCGACGCCCGGTCCGCAGCGCGTGGATGGTGATCGCCCGTGCCGGCCTGATGTCGTTCCTGTCGCGCAAGGCCTTCCTCGGCTTGCTGATCGTGGCGTGGATCCCGTTCGTCGTCCGCGCCAGCCAGTTGTTCCTCGCCTCCAACTTCTCGCAGGCGGCGACGTTCCTGGCGCCGAGCGCGCAGACGTTCCGCGACTTCCTCGGGCAGCAGGGCATCTTCGTCTTCCTGATCACCATCTACGTCGGCGCCGGCCTCATCGCCAACGACCGCCGCGCCAACGCCCTGCAGCTCTACCTCTCGAAGCCCGTGACGCGCGCCGAGTACATCCTCGGCAAGATGAGCGTGCTGGCGGTGTTCCTGCTGGCCATCACCTGGCTGCCGGCGATCCTGCTGCTCATCCTGCAGATCGCCTTCTCGGGCAGCTTCACGTTCCTCAAGGACAACACGTCGCTCATCGCCTCGGTCACGCTGTACTGCCTGCTGACCGTCATCGTCATCACCTTCGGCATGACGGCGTTGTCGTCGCTGTCGCGCAGCAGTCGCTTCGTCGGCATCATGTTCGCCGGTGTGCTGATCTTCTCGGATGCGATGTTCAACGCGCTGCGCTTCATCACCGGCAGCACGGCCATCTCGTGGGTGTCCGTCCAGGCCAGTCTCGACCAGGTCGGAGACGTGATCTTCCGTCAGGCGCCCCGGCACCAGACGCCGGTGGCGGTGTCCTTCCTCGTGCTGCTGGCCGTCGTGGTGCTGTCGGCCTCGGTGCTCGAACGGCGTGTCCGCGGCGTGGAGGTGGTGGCATGAGCACGCCCATCGTCATCGCCGAGCACGTCTCGAAGTGGTACGGGCAGGTCATCGGCCTCAACGACGTCAACGTCACGATCCCGACCGGCATCACCGGCCTGCTGGGCCCCAACGGTGCCGGCAAGTCGACGTTCATGAAGCTGATCACCGGGCAGCTCAAGCCGAGCAAGGGCACCGTGACGGTGCTGGGCCAGTCGATCTGGAACAACCCCGGCGCCTACAACCGCATCGGCTTCTGCCCCGAGCAGGACAGCTTCTACGAGCGGATGACGGGGCTCGAGTGGGTCTCGGCGCTGGTGCGCCTGAACGGCTACTCGAGCACCGAGGCGAAGGACGCCGCGTTGCGGGCGCTCGAGGCGGTGGACCTCGTGCCGGCGGCCGACAAGAAGATCGGCGCCTACAGCAAGGGCATGCGCCAGCGCGTCAAGCTCGCGCAGGCGCTCGTGCACGACCCCGACCTCCTCATCCTGGACGAACCGCTGACGGGCATGGACCCGCTCATGCGGCGGCGCACCATCCGCATCATCCGCGAATGGGCCCGCGACGGCCGCAGCGTGCTGGTGTCGAGCCACATCCTCCACGAGGTGGAGGCGATGACGAGCAACGTGCTCCTCATCAACAACGGGCGCATCCTGGCCGAGGGCGACGTGCACGACATCCGCGCGCTCATCGACCACCACCCGCACACGGTGCACATCCGCGCCCGTCACCCGCGCGAGCTCGCCCGCGAGTGTCTGTCGTATCCCTACGTCCGCAGCCTGCGCTTCGAGGGCGACGCCCTCGTGGTCGAGACCGACGCTCCCGACACGTTCTACACCCAGCTGACCACCCTGGCCGCCACCGAGCACTTCGGCCAGATCGACGAGGTCACCTCACCCGACGACAACCTCGCCGCGGTGTTCGGGTATCTGGTCAAGTGAGCGGGAGTCGGGAGTCGGGAGTCGGGAGTCGGGCTGCCAACCGAACGCCGGGGGGCCGCGGCGTCGCCGGTTACCTCCCCTCGAGTGTCTGCAGCAGACGCGTCAGCATCGCGGCGACGCGCTCACTCGTCTCGCGAGGCCGAGCCGCAGTCTCGCCGTTGAGGTACCCGAGCCGCTCGGCGACGACGAGGAGTGAAGAAACTTCAGCGTTCGACCCACGGGCGATTCGCAGGAATCGCACGTACTCCGGTCGGGTCGAGCGTCCGTATCCCTCGGCGATGTTGCTCGACACCGAGACCGCCGCGCGTCGCAACTGCAGCCCGAGTGCGTACAACTCGTTGCCAGGAAAGCGATTGGCGAGCCGAGTGACCTCGACGGCCAACTCGATCGCCACCTGCCATACCTCGAGGTCCTGATAGGTGCGTACGATGCCCATCCACTTCGCACGGAGCAATGGCCATGCCTGCTGAGACGGGGATGCCCTCCACGTCGGCGACTCCCGACTCCCGACTCCCGACTCCCGGCGTGCCGGTGCCCGGTGCCCGAGGGGAGCGGACGCCCCACGAGGCCCCGAGCCTCTCCCTCTGGCGTGCGGCCGCCCGCATCTTCGACCTGTCGCTCGACCAGATGCTGTGGTCGCGGCGCACGGTGTTCATGGCGCTGGTGGTGGGCGGGCCGCTGCTGATTGCGGTGCTCGTGCGCATCATCGATCTCTTCGCCACCAGGGGCAGTGTCGAGATCGAAGGTGTGCAGGTGGGCAGTGCGGCCATCTTCGGGCTGATGGTGTGGGTGTTCTTCCTGCGCTTCGCCGTGCCAGTGCTGGCCGTGTTCTACGGCACGTCGCTGATGGCCGACGAGGTCGAGGACAAGACGCTCACGTACCTGTTCTCGCGGCCCATCCCGCGCGGCGCGGTGCTGCTCGGCAAGTACCTGGCGTACCTGGTGTGCACGGTGGCGGTGGTGCTGCCGTCGGTGGTGCTGGTCTACCTGTTGATCATGTCGCGGCCCGGTGGGTCGCTGGCCGGCGGGTTCATGGACCTGGTCAAGGACCTCGTGGTCATCGTGCTGGGACTCGCCACGTACGGCGCGGTCTTCGCCTGGGTGGGGGCGCAGTTCAAGCGGCCCCTGCTGACCGGCCTGGCCTTCGTCTTCGCCTGGGAGCCCGCCATCCTGCTCATCCCGGGCTACCTGCGCCGCTTCTCGGTGGCCTACTACCTGCAGGGCCTGGTGCCGCAGGCGATGCCGAGCGACGACAGCACGGCCAGCCTGCTGACGTCGCTGTTCCGGGAGTTCCCACCGGTGAGCACGAGCCTGCTGTGGCTGGCGGTCATCACCCTGGCCACCTTGTGGCTGGCGATGCGCACCGTGACGCGGCGCGAGTACGTGCTGGAGCAGTAATTCAGAAATTTGGATTGTTCGTCCCAACCCTGAACGGTCCGGCTTGGAACCTTCGGCTGGCCCCGTACGTTACAGTGGCTATACAGGGGTGATACTCCGATGAGCACTGCAAAGACCCGTTACTTCCTCGTTGGTTCGGCCGCCATCCTCACCGCCGGCCTTGCTGCCGGCACCGTTGCCTACATGGGCGGCATGCCGCGAGCCTTTGCGAGCAATGCCGGCCCCGATGAACTCTCCCTGGTGCCGGCCGGCGCCACGGCCGTCGCCTACGCCAACGTCCAGGGCGTGATGGCCTCCGAGTTCCGCCAGCGCCTCAACGTGCTGATGGACAACGAAGGCAAGGGACGCCAGGAGTTCCAGGAGCAGACCGGCATCGACGTCGAGCGCGACATCGACTCGGTCATCGCCTCGCTCTCGCCCGGCACCGCCGCCGGCACTGACCACCCCGGCAATGGCTTCGTCGCCCTGCGCGGCCGCTTCGACCTCGCCAAGATCGAGGCCCTGGTCACCAGCAAGGGCGGACAGCTCTCCGAATACAAGGGCGCGCGCCTGCTCGTGGCGCATGAAGAGAAGGGCGAGGCGCCGGTCATCGCCCTCGTCAGTGGCGACCTCGTCATCGTCGGCAGCAACGCCGCGGTGAAGGGCGCCATCGACCGCAGCCAGGGCGACGGCTCGGCCAGCATCACCAGCGACGGCGAGTTCGTCCGCATGCTGGAAAGCGTCGACCAGAACTCCACCGTGTGGGCGATTGGCCGCCCGACGGCCTTCGGGGTCAACACCGACGGCAACGAGATGCCCTCGCAGGTCATGGCACAGCTGCCCGAGGTCAAGTGGGTCGCGGCCTCCGGCCACCTCAACGGCGGGCTCACCGCCACGCTCCGCGCCGAAGGCAAGGACTCCGACGCCGGCAAGAACATGCGCGAGGTGCTGCAGGGCATCCTGGCCCTGGCTCGGCTCCAGATGGACGCCAAGCCCGAGCTCAAGCCGCTGCTGAGCTCCATCCAGATCGAAGGCACCGGCAACGGTGTGGCGCTCCACATGACGCTTCCGGCCGAGATGCTCGACGTCATCGTCAAGCAGGCGAGCGCCGCCCGCGACGGTCACCTCGATCACCTCAAGCAGCTGCACCAGCGCGCCGAAGACTAGCGCGCCGTGCACGGCGGGACATGACACGGGCCGGGCGAGGGCAACCTCGTCCGGCCTTCGTCTTTTCTGCTAGACTCCGAATTCCGAACACGCCGCAGACGTCAGCCGGGGCGCACCCGCTGCCGCCTTACGGCCGCGACTCATCCGCATGCCTCGCATGCGGCACTCGGTCATCTCCGACAAGGAGACGGCACTTCAGCCGCGGTCGGGTGTGGTTCCGTCGCTCCCGCGTCGGCGGTCGAGCTCGCGAGCCCCCGATCCGGTCACAGGCATCCGTGAACACTGCTGCGTTCTTCTACGGCACGCTGATGACGGGTTTCGACCGTCGTCGACGTGCGGGCATCGAGGGCAAGCTGCGCCATCGCCGGCGCGGCTCCATCCGGGCCTCGCTGTTCGATCTCGGCATCTATCCGGCCGCGATTCCGGACCCGGAGGGCTGCGTGTGGGGCGAGGTCTACGAGATGGATGACCCGGCCGGCGTCCTGGCCGCGCTCGACGAGATCGAGGGCTACCGCGAGGGGCACATCGATCAGAGCCTCTACACGCGTCACCTCTATCCCGTGCAACTCGACACAGGCGAGACGCTCGACGCCTGGGTCTACTTCTACAACGCCCCGCTCGGCGGCGCGCAGCGCATCGCGTCCGGCGACTACCTGCAGCACGTCCGCGTCAGGTAGCGCGGCGCGCGCCGCTGATAAGCTGGGCGGCATGCTTCTTCGCTCCCTCTGGATGGCGACGCTCGTCGTCGCGACCCTCGCCCTGCCCGTGTCGGCGCAGGACGTCGACCCGCGCGTCGAGACCGTCCTGGCGCAGGTGTCGGCCGAGCGTCTGAAGGCGACCGTCGACGCCCTCGCGGCGTTCGAGACCAGACACACGCTGTCGAGCCAGACCGACCCGCGCCGTGGCATCGGCGCCGCCGCGCAGTGGATTCACGACCAGTGGCGCACGGCCAGCCCGCGGCTGCAGGTGGCCTTCGACGACTACGAGATTCCGGCGCAGGGCGACCGCATCGTGCGGGACGTGCGCCTGCGCAACGTGGTCGCCGTCCTGCCCGGGCGGACGGCGCGCCGCATCGTCGTCAGCGGCCACTACGACACCGTCGCACGCCCCGTGCCGCCCCCGGCGACTGCCGCGTCACTGCCCAGCGCGTCGGGCGGGGCGGCACCTCGCCCGGCGTCGGCCAGCGGCGGTTTCGACTGGAGCGCCGGGGACATCCCCGCACCGGGCGCCAACGACGATGGCAGCGGCACGGCGCTGACGATGGAGGCGGCGCGCGTGCTGGCGCAGAGCGGCCTCGAGTTCGACGCGACGCTCGTGTTCATCGCCTTCGCCGGTGAAGAGCAGGGCCTGGTCGGCGCGCACCTGCACGCGCAGAGGGCGCGCGCGGAGAAGGTCGTGATCGACGCCGTCTTCAACAACGACATCGTCGGCAACTCGCGGGGCGGCAACGGCATCGTCGATGCCGAGACGGTCCGGGTGTTCTCCGAGGGGCCGGAGGATTCGCTGTCGCGGCAGCTGGCGCGGTACATCCAGCGGACCGCGGCGCGCTATGTGCCGTCGCATCGCGTGCGGCTGATCGCGCGGCACGACCGCTTCGGGCGCGGCGGCGACCACACGGCATTCAACCAGCGAGGCTACGCCGGCGTGCGCTTCAGCGAGGCCAACGAGCACTTCGGCCGGCAGCATCTCGTGGCGGACACCCCCGACGGTGTCGACGCGGTGTACCTCTCGCGCAACACCAAGGTCAACGTCGCGAGTGTCGCGTCACTGGCACTCGCGCCGGCTGCGCCGGCTGTGACCACCGAGCGGGGCGTTCCGCTGCTGGATCGCAGTCCGTCCGGCTACGATGCGCGGCTGCGCTGGCGCGCCGCAGACGGCGCGGTGGGGTATCGAATCTTCTGGCGGGAGGCGTGGACACCCGACTGGCAGTTCGACCGGCACGTGGGCAACGTCACCGAGATCGTGCTGCCGGACGTGTCAGTGGACGACTACGTGTTCGGCGTCGCGGCCATCGGGCCGGGCGGCCACGAGAGCCTGGTCTCGGCCTACGTCAACCCGCCGCGGACGGCGGTCGACATCAAGGTCAAGTAGCTCGAGAATTCAGGCGCGTTTCACTGACATTCAGAATGCAGAATGAAGCGCGGGGCGGGGCTCCGCCAGGCTGCCGCGGAGTGACGTGAGGCCACGAACGCGCGCCCCCGGTTCCTTCTGAACCTTGGATTCTGAATGGCGAGGCCAGTCCGGACCCCGCGACCTACGGACCCGCTGCGGGAGCCTGGCGGTGCCCGCCCCGCGCTCCATTCTGAATCTTGAATTCTGAATGGCGAAGCGGTGCGGATTCCGCGGCCTGCGGCCCGCTGAGGGAGCCTGGCGGTGCCCGCCCGGCGCTCCATTCTGAATCTTGAATTGTGAATTGCTGAGCGGTGCGGACCCCGCGTCCTGCGGCCGGCGCTGCGGCAGCCTGGCGTTGCCGGCCCCGCGCTTCATCTTGAATCTTGAATTCTGAATGGCGAAGCGGTGCGGATTCCGCGGCCTGCGGCCCGCTGAGGGAGCCTGGCGGTGCCCGCCCGGCGCTCCATTCTGAATCTTGAATTCTGAATTGCGGAGCGGTGCGGACCCCGCGGACCCCGCGGCCCGCACTGCGGGAGCCTGGCGGTGCCGGCCCCGCGCTTCATTTTGAATTTTGAATTCTGAATTGTTCAGTGGATATCGCCGTGCTCGGCGGTGATCACGGCCGAGCCGACGCGCTCGAGGAACCGCTCGATGGCCATGCGCGCCAGGGGCGGCACGTCGAGGAACTCGACGCCCGAGGTGTACACGACGAGGTGGTCGTCGAGGGCCCGGACGCTCGCGTGGCAGACGCGGCCCTTGAGCACGACGGTCTGCTCGCCGAGGTTCAGGCGAAACGCCCGCACCGAGTTCACCCGCAGGGGCTCGGGTGTTTCCACCCGGGCGCCGAGCGGCGACAGGTCGCTCACCGACAGCGGTCGGTAGACGGTGACCTCGCCGCTGAGGCCGTTCGGGATCGGAATACGGGGGCGCTGGCGTTGATCCATGGGTCGCGTCGGAGCCGGGGGCGCTCCTGTCCGGAATCGGCAAGAGACCGTCCCGGCTCCAGCCTAGAATAGCCCGGTGTCCCAGACCTTCCACAATCACATCGATGGGGTGTGGGTCCCGGCCCGGTCTGGCGCGACCTACGAGAACCGGAATCCGGCCGATCGCGACGACCTGATCGGCCTCTTCCCGCAGTCGGGGCAGGCCGACGTCGACGCGGCGGTGGCCGCCGCGAAGAAGGCCTTCGCGAGCTGGCGGCTCGTCCCGGCGCCCGGGCGGGCGGAGATCCTCTACCGCGCCGCGCAACTGTTCAAGGAGCGCAAGGACCGCTTCGCCGACGACATGACCCGCGAGATGGGCAAGGTCCTGGCCGAGACCGCGGGCGACGTCCAGGAAGCCATCGACATGAGTTACCTGATGGCGGGGGAGGGGCGGCGGCTCTTCGGCCAGACCACGCCGTCCGAGCTGCGCAACAAGTTCGCGATGTCGGTGCGCCAGCCGATCGGGGTCTGCGGCATGATCACCGCCTGGAACTTCCCGATGGCCGTGCCGTCGTGGAAGATCCTGCCGGCCCTCATCTGCGGCAACACGGTCGTCTTCAAGCCGGCCGAGGAGGCGCCGCTCACCGCCATCAACTTCGTGCAGACCCTGATCGACGCCGGGCTGCCCCCGGGCGTGGTCAACCTGGTCATCGGTGATGGCCCCGGGGCCGCCGCGCCGATCGTCGAGCACCCGGACGTGGCCGTGGTCTCGTTCACCGGCTCCACCGAGACCGGCCGCCGCATCAACGAGACCTGCGCCCGCACCTTCAAGAAGGTCCACCTCGAGATGGGCGGCAAGAACGTCATCATCGTGATGGACGACGCGAAGCTCGAACTCGCGGTGGATGGCGCGGTCTGGGGCGGCTTCGGGACGACGGGGCAGCGCTGCACGGCGGCCAGTCGGGTTGTCGTGCACGAGCAGGTCTACGACGAGTTCCTCGAGCGCTTCGCTGCACGCGCGGCGCACCTGGTGGTGGGGGATGGCCGCCGGCCCGGGATTCAGATGGGCCCGTCGATCCACGAGGCGCAACTGGCGAAGGTGATCGAGTACGTCGGCATCGGCCAGGCTGAGGGCGCCAGGCTCGTGCTCGGTGGATCGCGGCTCACGACAGGCGACTACGCCAGAGGCTGCTTCCACGAGCCGACGATCTTCGCCGACGTGACACCGACGATGCGCATCGCGAAGGAAGAGATCTTCGGCCCCGTCGTCTCGGTGCTGAAGGTGGGATCGCTCGACGAGGCGATTGCCGTGGCCAACGACGTCGCCTACGGGCTGTCGGCCGCGATCTACACGCAGGACATCAACACCGCCTTCACCGCGATGCGTGACGTCTACACCGGGCTGTTCTACGTCAACGCGCCGACGATCGGGGCCGAGGTCCACCTGCCGTTCGGCGGCGTCAAGGCCACCGGCAACGGCCACCGCGAGGCGGGCATCGCCGCGCTCGACGTCTTCAGCGAGTGGAAGTCGATCTACGTCGACTTCAGCGGCAAGCTGCAGCGGGCCCAGATGGACACGGAACAGCTGTAAGGACGCCGAACGCCGAACGCCGAACGGCGGAAGGCTGAAGTACGAAGGCCGACGGCCGAATGAAGAAGGCCGTCAGAACGCAGAACGGGCCCGATGGGGACGTCCCCGCCGGGCCCTTCGTGTGTTCCGTCAGCCCAGGTCGCGTTGCGACCGGAGGCGGACTAGAAGTTGAACTTCACGCCGAAGCGAACGGCGCGGAAGGTCTGGAACGAGTTGTCCATGCCGTAGGCGGTGTCCTTGCGCTGCGGCGCCGCCGGATTGTTCAGGTAGGCGTCGTAGTTGGCCGTGATCCCGTTGGTGAGCACGTAGTTCAGCGCGCTCGGCTCGTCGGTGACGCTGGCCGGCAGGCCCAGGGTGGCGATGCTGGGGTTGACGCCGGCGTTGTTGCTGTAGAAGCCGAGCACGTTGGCCTCGTCGAACAGGTTGAGGATGTTCAGCTCGAGCGCCACCGAGCGGCTGCCGAAGCGGATCCGGTGCGAGAGCATCAGGTCCGTGTTGGTGAACATCGGCGTGCGGCCCATGTCGTTGCGACCGTAGGCGACCGCCGCGGCGTAGAACGTGTAGAAGGTCGTCTGCGGCGTGCCCGACTGGAACGTCGTGAAGGCCGCCACGTTGGTCGACTGGTTCGCGCCCCAGTTGAAGAGGTACGAGCCGAACAGGTTCAGCACGTGCGGGCGGTCGGTGGCCAGGACGCCGTTGTCGGGCGTACCCGCCGTGGTGAAGCCCAGGTGCGGCAGGTCGAAGAAGCGGTTCACACCGGGTGAGGTGCGGCCGTTCTCGTCCGAGCTCGCCAGACCCGAGTAGTTGCCCTGGAGCTTGCTGTAGGTGTAGGCCGCCGTGAACTGGAAGTTGTTGGCGAACCGGCGCTCGAGACGCGTCTCGAGCGCGTCGTAGATGCGCTCGGGCTTGGTCGTCTTGGCGTAGCCGAACTGGCGAGCCGTCTCGGCGTGAAGGCCCTCACCGGGGTTGCCGATGATGTACGCCTCGGAACCCTCGGCCGTCGGGAAGCCCGCGTCCTCGATGGCGTGGTCGACCGACTTGCGCGTGTAGCGGACGCTCAGGAGGTAGGAGCTGAGGAGCTCGCGCTCGAGGCCAGCCGTGAACTCGGTCTGCGTGAACGGCTTCAGATCGGGGTCGACCTTGCCGGTGTAGATGTCGGCGTTGGGGTCGTTGGAGGCGATGCGGAAGTCATACTGGCAGCGCGACAGGCCGGTCGAGTTGACGATCGGGCACTGGCCGCCAAGCACGTCGGTGTTGCTGCCGAGAATGCGATTGATCGTGTAGAAGTCGTACGCCACGTTGCCCGGCATGATCTCGAAATAGTCGTTCCGGAAGAAGTCGCCACCGAACGAGCCGCGCGGCAGCTCGAACTTGAGACGATCCTGGAACTTGTTGAAGCTGGCGAAGATCTTCGTGCGGCCGTCGCCGGTCAGGTCGTACGCCACGCCGAGGCGGGGCACCACCTTGTCGCCGAAGCCGAAGTTGATCGGCGGCGCGAAGCCGTTGAACGAGGGCAGGTCTTCCTTCTCCATGCGCACGCCGGCGTTGATCGTCAGGCGGTTGGTCGGCTGCCAGCGGTCCTGGAAGTAGATCGAGTTGGCCGTGTTGGCGGCCGCGCCGACCGTGCCGAAGCGCTGGATCACACCGGCGCCGATGGCGCCCGGCGTCACCGGGTCGTTACGGCCGGTCAGGTCGTTGATCGTGAAGCCGTACGACAGGCTGACGATGCCGTAGGGCACATAGCCGGTGTTGACGTCGTTGGCGACGCGCGAGTACTGGTGACCGACCTTGAACTCGTGGCGACCCGCGAAGCCGTCCACCAGGAACGCCGCGCTCGAGTCCACCGTCCAGCGCTCGGAGCTGTCCTCGAAGCGCTGCGAGTTGGTCGGGAAGCTGTCGAAGCCGAGTCCGCAGCCCGCGCCGGCCGGCGGCGCGTTGTTGATGCAGCGGAAGCGCGTCTCCTGCGGGATCATCTTCGAGTTGAGCAACTCGTTCAGGTAGCCGCGCGAAACGCGCGAGCTCAGCACCAGCTTGCTACCTGGCGTCCAGGTGGCCCCCACCGAGAAGTTGCCGCCGTCCTGCTTGCCGCCCTGCTTGGTCGTCAGGTCCGGCCCCGTCAGGATGCCGGTGGATCCGCCGAAGTTGACCGACGGCGGAGCGTTGCCCAGCGAGATCTGGCTGTGCGGGAAGATGCCTTCCTCGATGTACGGGTTGTAGGTGTAGGTGCCCGTCAGGCGGACGGTGTTGGACGGCTGTGCGTCCACACGGCCCTGGAAGTACTCGGACTTGCGGTTGCGGGTGTAGGTCTGCTCGCCTGTCTTCGTGCGCGTGCGGGGATCGGAGCTGAAGTACTCGGTGGTGCGCGTCTCGTCGAAGATCTGCGGCGAGTAGCTGGCGAAGAACCACGCCTTGTCACGCAGGATCGGGCCGCCGACGCCGAGCACCGGGTAGTAGTTGGTGTACTTGTCGGTCTTGTCGTTCAGGTACTCGTTGACCTGGACGAAGTTGGCGCCCGTGCCGCTGCGGAAGCGGTTCAGGCGGCCACGCGGGTCGCCGTTCAGGCCATCGGACTCGAACTCGATACCGCCCAGGCCGCGGAACTGGTTCGTGCCGCTCTTGGTGACGACGTTGATCACGCCGCCCGTTGCGCCGCCGAACTCGGCGTTGAAGCCGGACGTCTTGATCGACATCTCCTGGATGAACTCGAACGGCAGGTTGTTGTTGACGTTCAGTACGCCGGTCCGGAAGTTGCCGGTCTCGAGGCCGTCAATCATGAACGAGTTCTCGGAACCGCTGGCACCGTCGATCTGGAAGCCGCCGCTCAGGGGCTCCTGCCGAGCTGCCGGGGCCAGCTTCAGCAGGCTGGTCATGTTGGTGCCCTTGGGCAGGTTCTCGATGGTGGCCGCCGTCACGTTGGTCTGGATGGTCGTCTGCGCCGTGTCCAGGCGGACCGACGAGGCCTCCACCGTCACCTGCTCGGCCAGCCCGCCAACGCTCAACGAGACGTTGACCGACGATGTCTTGCCGATCGCCACCTGCAGATCGTCGACCACGGAGGTCTTGAAGCCCTGCAGGGTCGTGGTCAGGCGGTACGTGCCCGGGGACAGTGCTGCGAATGAGAACTTCCCCTCACCGTCGGTGACCGTCATTTGGTTGACGGCGCCGCCCTCGATCTTGACGCTAGCGCCCGGAATCGCCGCGTTGGACGTGTCGATTACCGTACCCGCTACGCGCCCAGTCGTTTCCTGGGCCATCGCCGGGGCTGCGCAGAGCACTGCGGCTAGCAGCGCCCAGATTGCGCGACGAATCATGTCCTACCCTCCCTGAAAAATTCACCAGGACCCCACTGGATGCGGGGTCGGGTTGACCAAGGGAGGCGTACGTCCCTCCCTGGGACGAGAGGGTACCTGCACGGTGTGTACCGGATTTCCTGAGTGACGGAAACGTGACTATTCGCGCCGCTCAGCTGCCAGAGCGCGAAAGATCCATCATTCCGTATGATGAATCTTCAATAAATTGGACATTTAGGGGGCTGAGGTGGTGCCTGCGCATGATGGAACGGTGATCATCAGGGATTACCTGTCATCACGGCCAGTCGGGCCGTCGCCACGTCGTAGGCGACCCGGGCCTTGTGGGCCTCGGCGGTCGCGCTGATCTCCCGGAACGCTGCGTCGGCCGTGGCCAGCTCCCGGAGGTTGACCAGGAACTGGGTGGAGTCACCGAGGGCGAAGCGGTCGCGTTCGGCCTGCTCCAGTTCCCGGGCCACGAGCACCTCCGCCGCCACCACCTCCACGACGTCGAGGGCGGCGGCGAGGGCGCTGGCCGCATCCTCGATCTCGGCCCGGACGCGGTCCCTCGCGAACCGCAGCTCGGCATCGAGTCGGGCCAGGTTGGCCAGGGCCGTACGCTGGAGGCCTTTCCCCTGGCGCCGCTGCACGGGCAGGACGAACGTCGCCCCCGCATCGAGTTCGGCACCCCGGAGGGTCCGGGACCCATCGCCGGCGTCCTTCGAGACCTCGGCGAACAGGTCGAACGTGGGCAGGAGTTCGTTCCGTGCCAGCTCGAGCGTGATGGTCTGCTGTTCCCGGGTGAGCTCGATGGCGCGGACGTCCGGCCGGTTGGCCAGGGCGAGTCGCAGGTCGGCCTCGATCTGCTCGCGGGTGATCCGCGGCGGCGGGGGCGGCATGCTGCCCGGGACCTGGCTGTCACCTGGCCTCAGCATCGACCCGTCCACCGCCCGCAGGTAGAGCGACACGTTGATCGACTGCCGTTCCGTGCTCCGCCGCGCGCTGATCACGCCGCTCTGGCGTTGCAGGA
The DNA here is from genome assembly GCF_022842525.1 of Luteitalea sp. Taxonomy (NCBI): domain Bacteria; kingdom Pseudomonadati; phylum Acidobacteriota; class Vicinamibacteria; order Vicinamibacterales; family Vicinamibacteraceae; genus Luteitalea; species Luteitalea sp. Next base: position 27,446 of record NZ_JALHPM010000014.1, on the reverse strand, counting down.
TGGCCCGCCGGTTGTCCACGCGCTCGACCGGGGCGACCGAGCCGAGCGCGATGGCGTCGGCCAGGTCGCGGTCGCGCACCTCGGCGATCTGGAGCAGCCGACTGGCCACGTCCTGCTGACGACCCGCCGACACCCAGTCCCAGTAGCGCAGCGCCGCCTCGCCGAGGAACCGCAGGCGCGAGGCCGCCACGCGCTGGTCCGCCAGCTGGAGACCGAGATCCGTGCGAGCCAGCGCCCCCCGTCGACTGTCGATGGCCCGGTTGCGCAGGAGGGGGAGCGCGACGCCGCCCTTCCACTCGCCGTCGGTGAGGGTCTGGGCCTTGCCGTCGTAGGGAGCAAAGGTGCCACGCCCGAGCCGGTAGCCGCCGAAGACGTTGGCCCCGGCAAAGGTGAGGGGCTGGTAGAGGCTGACCGCCGCGGACTCGTTGTCATACACCTCGCCGCGCTGGACGTCGCCGTTGGCCTGCAGCCGCAGGTCGAATGCGCCACGCGCCGACAGCGCATCGCCGGCCGCCGCCTCCTGCTCCTGCCGCGCCGCATCCAGCAGCGGGAACGCGCGATCGACCGTGGCGAGCACCTGTTCCACCGTCAGCGGGGTCTGCGCGGCCACCGGCGTGCCGGCCACGGCGACCCACGCCGCAGCCGCCGCCACGAGGGCGCGACGCGTCACTTGGCCCCCTTGACCTTGATCACGTTGCCGTCGGAGGACTTGTCGGCCCCCGGGTCTTCGAGGGCGACCACCGGCGGGAAGCCGTTGAACTGCCGCCACAGCTCGTAGCCGAGCGACACGATGTCGAGCAGCACCCAGCCGTTGGCGCGCACGCCCTGGCGCAGGTACTGCGCCGACGGCCACGGCTCGTCGTTCGGATCCGGTTCCACCAGGACGCGGAACTTGCCCATCCCGTCATCGGTGGCGTCCACGAGCATCACGCGCCCGCCGAACGTGCCGACGGCCACCGACGGCCAGCCGCTGAACTGCAGCGCCGGCCAGCCTTCGAACTGCAGCCGGACGGTCCGGCCGGCGCTCACCATCGGGACGTCGTTGCCATTCAGGAACAGCTCCACCACCGTCCGTGTCGTCGTCGGCACGATCACCACGAGCGTGGCGCCGGCCTTGAGGAACTCGCCGTTCTGGCGGGCGACGACGCGCCACACGGTGCCGTCGACGGGGGCGGCCACCTTCTGGGTGGACTGGCGTGCGACACGCCCGTCCAGGCGCGTGAGGTCGGCGCGGGCCTTGGCCAGGTCGCTCGCGGCCGAGGCGTGCGAGGCCCACGCCTCGTCGATGCGGGTATCGCCGTCGGCATCGGTGCGCAGGCGCTCCTGATCGAGCGAGCTCTGCTCGTGCCGCGCCGCATTGAGTGCTGCGACGGCGCGATCCACTTCGGCGACACGCTGCGCGGCTTCGAGTTGCGCCAGTTCGACGAAGCGCGTGGAGGTCAAGCCCTTCTTCTCGAGGGCCTGCTGGCGTTCGAGATTGAGGTCGGCCGTGACCTTGGCCGCCTTGGCCGCCGACAGCGCCTGGTCGGCGGCGGCGACGCGCTCGCGGGCCATGCGCACACGCAGGTCCGCGGCCGAGACGCCCGTGGACTGCGTGCTGCGCAGCCCGCCGACACGGTCCTCGATCGCGCGCATGCGACGTTCCGTCTCCGTGATGGTCCGGACGAGGGAGTCGCGCTCCTCGTTCAGGCGCTGCATGATCGACGGGTCGTTGTCGGTCAGGTCGACCAGCGGGTCACCCTTCTTGACCATCGTGCCTTCGACCACGTGCCACTGCACGATCCGGCCGTCAATCGGCGCCTGCACGTTCTGCGGCCGGTCCTCGGGGTTGTAGGCGATGACGCGGCCCGTGCCCGGGATGTTCTGCTGCCACGGGGTGACCACGAGCAGAATCGCCGCCAGGCCGATCAGGATGATCAGGAGACGCGCGAGGATCCGGGACGCCCGCGGGGCGTGCAGGGCCTGCAGCGCGACCCGTCCCTCGGTGCGCCACTGATTGGATGTCTTCACGGGCTTCATGCCTTCACCTCCCCACCCTCGCGGCGGCCCTCACCGAGGTGGCCGCCCTGGAGCGTGATCACACGCGAGCACCGCGCCAGCAGGTCGGGCTCGTCGGTGATACAGACGAGCGTCCACGGCGCATCGGGGCTGAACAGCAACTGCATGAGATGCAGTCGCTCGCCAGAGTAGTCGATGTGGTCCAGCGCGCCGTCGATGACCAGCAGGCGCGGCTGCCCGGCGATGGCGCGCGCCACCATCAGGCGCCACGCCTGCCGCGAGGACAGCGGCCGTCCATTGGGATGCAGTTTCGTCGACAGTCCCTCGGGCAGGGCCAGCAATTCGTCGTGCAGGCCGACGCGGCGCAGCGCGTCGTTGATGTCGGCAAGGCTCAGGTCGTCGCGGCCCAGGCGGACGTTGTCGATCACCGTGCCGGGGAAGACCTCGATGTTGCGAACCAGGGAGACACAGTGGCGCAGGTCGGCCAGCGGGATGTCGCGCGTGTCGAACCCGTCGATGAGCATCGCGCCCCGATTCGGCGCCCGCAGCCCGAAGAGGACGTCCGACAGAGTGCTCTTGCCCGACCCCACGGGGCCCGTCACACCGATGCGCTCACCTGCGGCAATCTGCAGGCTGGCGATGTCCAGCGCCGACGTGTCGCTGTCGGGATACGACACTTCGACCGAGGTCAACGACAGGCTGGCCGGGCCGGAGGGCGCCAGTGTCGCTTCGCCGCCCGCGTGCTCCAGCGGCAGATCGACCAGCGCGCCGAGCTTGTCGATGGCCGCGACCATGTCGTAGAACACCTCGAGCTGCTTGCCGAACTTCGTGAACGAGCTGACCATCAGCGCCACGATCAGCTCGCTGGCCACCAGCTGGCCGAGCGTGAGCTGACGCTCGATGACCAGCCACCCGCCGATGCCGAGCAGCAGCGAACTGGCCACCGCCTGCAGGGCGAACGACCCGATGATCTGCCGGAGCAGGATCTTGAAGTGCTTGGACCGGTAGGCCAGATAGTCCTCGAGCAGCGCCTGGGACCGCCGGGTGGCGAACTCCGGGCCGCCCTTGGACTTGAAGGTCACCAGATGCGCCGCAATCTGCTCCAGCCACGCCTCGAGCGCGTACTTGGCCTTCGACTCCCCGATGCTCGTGGCGATGGCGCCGCGGCCGAGCACGAAGACGATGAACAGCATCGACGCGACGATGAGCACGTCGAAGGCCAGCAGCCACGGGTGATACAGCGCCAGCAGCACCATGCCGATCGTCGTCTGCATGACGATGCTGAGACCGTCGATGAGCAGCAGCGCCGCCGACTTCTGCACGGTGACGACGTCGAAGAAGCGATTGACCAGCTCCGGGCCGTGGTAGCGGTCGAAGGCCTCGGCGCGCACGCGCAGCAGACGATGCGTGACGTCGATGGCGGTGCGGGCAAACAGGCTGCGCTGGATGATTTCGACCACGCCGGCGCGCAGCGCGTTGATGGCCGCCGAGAAGCCGAGACCGACGGCCACCAGCAGCGTCAGCACCACGAGCGGCTGCATCGCCGAACCGAAGGCGATGGTGTTGACGAGCGACTGGACGGCAATCGGCACGACCAGCGACAGCAGGCCGATGACCACCGAGTAGACGACGGCGACCCAGAGCGTCTGGCGCTCGCCCTGCAGCAGGGCTCGCAACCTGGCGACGGGCGCCATGGGCTGGTCGCCACGCGAGCGCATGGCCGACAGGGGCGCGACCGATTCGGCGAGCATCCAGCGCACGTGCGCGCTCGTGTCGGGCAACCCGAGCTGCATCGCGAGATCGCGCGCCGGCACCGTGCGCGGGCGCGGCGACTGCATCGGATCCACCACGGTCACTTTGGAGCCGCGGGCGCTGAGGATGGCCACCGGCGCCAGGCGGTCGTCCCGCGTGCCGAAGGTCAGCCACGGATGGGACGGCTCGGCGTCGCGGATGACCTCATCGAACGGGCGGTCGACGGCGATGCCGTCGAGGCCGACCTGCTGCAGCACCCAGATCAGCTGGTCGACAGGGCGTTCGGCGGCCCGCTGTTCGAGGCGTCGGATGGCGCTGTCGAGCGTCTCGGCCGAGACCTCGACATGGTGCGTGGCGAGCATCCAGCGGATGAGGGCGCGCCAGGCGGAGGCGTCGAAGGGGGCGGCGGCGTGTGGCGTGATCATTGTTGACTGGTGTTAATGTGCAAATATTTGCACATAAAGACATACGCGATGAATAAGACGCCTGTCAACCGAGAACGGTCGCTCGGGAGAGGAAGGGGGGACGGGCCGACATGCGGAATGCCGAAATGCCGGAATGCCGGAATGCCGAGGGCAGAAGGCAGAAGGCAGAAGGAGCAAGGAGGAAGGACGATTCCGGGTACGCGTGGGCGTGAGGCGGTTTGACGGCCGTCGGTGCTCCGACGTACTCTCGTCGTGTTCTCACATGCATATATCTGCATCTGACTCTGCCTTGATAGACGCCATGCCCCAACGTCATCTGGTCGCCAAGGAACTTGGCCATCTCTTCAGCGTCTTCAGCCATCCGGATCGCATCCGGATCATCGAGGAGTTGCGTGACGGAGAGCGCGATGTGAACGCGCTGCAGACGGCCCTGGACGTGACCCACTCGCGGACATCGCAGAATCTCGCCATCCTCCGCGCCAACCGGCTCGTCGCCGAGCGGCGGGAGGGGCGTCACGTCTTCTATCGGCTGGTCAACCCCGACATCGCACGATGGGTCCTCGAAGGCCTCCGCTTCATCGAAGAGGATCCCGCGCAGGCCGAACGCCGCCGCACGGCCATCCAGGAGGTCCGCCAGCTGTGGCGGCCCGAACCGGACGGCTCAGCGTCGTAGGGGGCGCGCCTGCAGACGCACCCGCGCCTGCGTCTTGAAGAAGCGGTCTTCGGCGGCGTAGTCCTTGTGCACCGGCGCTTCGAGTACCTGCTGGAACAGCCGTTGCGCCTCGGCCGGGCGCCCCTGCTCGGCGAACAGCTCGCCGAGGAAGAACAGGCTCACCGACGACTGCGGGTTGTAGGTCAGCGACTTCCGCAGATGCTGCTCGGCCTTGGCCGCGCTGCCGCCGAACAGGCCGGGGACCTTGTGATACCAGCGTCCCAGGGCGCGGTCCGCGGACCCCTCCATGAACGAGGGGTCGATCCGCAGCACGCGCTCCAGGGCCTGCTTGATGCGGGTCCGGTACTTGAGTCCCTGCCGAAGGCCGTACGACTCGGCAAGCGCGCCCATGGTCGCCGCCAGCCAGAAGTGCCCCTCCGGCCGGGCCTCGTTGAGCACGACCGCGTCCGTGGCCGCCGCCAGGCCGGTTTCGAGCCACATGCGGCGTTCCCGCTCCGGCCCCTGCGTCCCGAGAAAATAGCTGGCGCGGGCCAGCTTCCAGCACCCCACGAAGTCCTGCGGCGCGGCGCGATGATGGGCCAGATACTGGTCGGCCGCCTGCCGCGCGGCGACCGGATCCTCACGGCGCGCGTAGAGGGCGTCCGCACTCGCCGGAACCTGAGCCATGGCGTGCGCGTCCACACAGAGGGCCATGGAGGCCGTGAGGTAGACTGACCTGATGCAGATTCTCATCCGTTCCCTGCTGGAGCAGCTTGGAGAAGATCCTAGCAGGGAGGGACTGCTGAAGACCCCGGAACGCGTCGAGAAATCGATGAAGTTCCTCACGAGCGGATACACCGCCGACATCCCCGACATCCTCAACGGGGCCCTGTTCACGGTGGACTACAGCGAGATGGTCATCGTCCGCGACATCGACTTCTACAGCCTCTGCGAGCACCACCTGCTGCCGTTCTTCGGCAAGTGCCACGTGGCCTATGTGCCGCGCACGCAGGTCATCGGGCTCAGCAAGATTCCCCGGCTCGTGGATGTCTTCAGCCGCCGGCTCCAGGTGCAGGAGCGGCTGACCAACGAGATTGCGGAGTGCATCCGCGAGACGATCGACCCGCTGGGCGTCGGCGTCATCATGCAGGGCACCCACCTGTGCATGGCCATGCGCGGTGTCGAGAAGCAGAACTCGGCCACGGTCACCAGTGCCATGCTCGGGACGTTCCGCAGCGACGCCCGCACCCGCGCCGAGTTCCTCCAGCTCGTCAAGTAGCGGCGGTCACGCGGGCGCAACCGCGGCGCGCAGAGACGCAGCGATGGCCGACACGCCATCGGTCAGCGCCGCCGGTCCGGGCTGCAGGATCAGCGACGACCTGATCTCGTGGATGCGGCCGTGTCGAACGGCCGTGATCTCGGCCCATCCCGGACGCGCCGCGATCCGCGCCGGCTGCACGCGCTTGCCGCACCACGAGGCCAGGATGACCTCCGGGTCACGGGCGACGACGTCGGCCGGGGCCACGATCCGGTCCTTCGCCAGTCCTGCCCTCCGACACTCCGGGAAGATCGGCTCGCCGCCAGCCAGCTCGACCAGTTCCTCGACCCACTGGATGCCCGAGATGAGCGGGTCGTCCCACTCCTCGAAGAACACCCGAGGCCGTCTCGGCAGTGTCGCCGCCTGGGCGGCCACTGCGTCGAGGCCCTGCTGCAGCGTGTGCGCCAGCGCCTCCGCCTTCGCCTGCACCCCCACGAGGCTGCCCACCAGTCGCACCGCCTGCAGAATTCCGGCGATGCTCCGCTGGTTGAACGTCATCACCGGATACCCCTGGCGAATCAGTCCGCTGACGATGTCGGCCTGCAGGTCGGAGAAGGCCAGGATGAGGTCCGGCTCGAGCGCCTCGATCTTGTCGACGCGCGCGTGCAGGAAGGACGACACGCGCGGCTTGCTGCGCGCCTCGGGCGGGCGCACGGTATAGCCCGAGACGCCGACGATGCGCGCGCTCTCGCCGAGCAGATAGAGGATCTCGGTCGTCTCTTCCGTGAGGCAGACGATGCGGGACGGGTACACGCGCGTCAGTGGATCCGGCCCGACCCCGGGCGCGAGATCAGCAGGCGCTCGAGGATGGGCAGCAGCGCCGTGCCGCGGGTCAGTACATCCGACTTCTCGAGCAGGGCCAGCTTCTCGACGACGGGCACGTCGAGTGCCTGGCACACGGCGTTGATCAGGGCCTGATCGCTCATGCCCTGCGGCATGCGCACTTCGCCGCGGGCCACCGCCGGCAGGAGGAGCGCCTCCACCTGTCGGCGCAGCCGGGTCAGCGGCATGCGATCGCCGGTCGCGTCGGCCTCCTCGTGCCACCGCACCTGTGCGATCCGGTACGGTGTGGTGGTCGGCGGCTCGCTCACCACCTCGAAGCGCGAGACACCCTGCAGCACGATGTTGAACCGGCCATCGTCGAGCGGTTCGTGATGCACGATGGCGCCGGCACATCCCGTGGCGTAGATGGGCGGTGCGCCGGCCTGCACCTCCTGCCACCCCTCGCGCAGCACCGCCATGCCGATCAGCGTCGACCCGGCCAGCGCGTCACGCGTCATCGCCCGGTACCGATCCTCGAAGACGTGGAGCGGCAGATACACGTCCGGGAAGAGGACGACGTTGGAGAGGGGGAAGAGCGGAATCTGCGAGGGAAGCGTCAAGGACAATTCAGGCTCTCCTGGCCGGCATTCAACATTCAGAATGCAGTGCAGGTCGACCATCTGCCAGGCTCCGCGCGGATCCCGTCTGGTCTCCAGCACGCGACGCCACTCTGTCGTCATGAACGTGCGGCAGAGCCGACCCTGTGGGCCCCGCGCTTCATTCTGAACCTTGAATATCGCGGCACGGGCCCTGAATTACTAGTGCACCGTGCGCGTCTTGTTGTTCATGTAGTCGGTCAGCACGTACTGTCCGAGCGTCATCGGTGTGGTGAAGTACGCCTTGCCGTGGCAGATCTGGGCGACGCGGCGTACGAACGCCATCAGCTCGTAGTCGCGCGCGAGCATGAACGTGTTGATCATGATGCCGGCCTTGCGACAGGCGGCGACCTCGGCAAACGTCTCCGACACGATGTAGGGATCGAGGCCGAAGGCGTTGCGATAGATCTGCCCGTCCGGGCGCGTGATGGCCGACGGTTTGCCGTCGGTGATCATCACGATCTGCTTCATGTCCTTCTTCTGGCGCTCGAGCACACGGCGCGCCAGCCGCAGACCTTCGCGGGTGTTGGTGTAGTACGGCCCCACGCGCACCCGGGCGAGCTGCTCGACCGGCACCTCTTCGGCCGAGTCGTGGAACAGCACGGCGTTGAGGGCATCGCCGGGATACTGGTGGCGAATCAGATTCGCCAGCGCCAGCGCGACACGCTTGGCGGGTGTGAAACGGTCCTCGCCGTACAGGATCATGCTGTGGCTGCAGTCCAGCATCACCACCGTGGCGCACGAACTCTGGTACTCGCCCTGCGTCACGTGCAGGTCGGGGTAGTCGAGCTCGAAGCCCTGCCCGGGTTCGGGCAACCCGTTGCGTCCGACCGAGCTGAGCAGCGTCGCGACGGGATCCAGATTCATCGTGTCGCCGAACTCGTACGGCTTGACGGCACCGCCGGCGTCGATGCCGGTGGCCATGTCGCGGGTGTCGTGCCGACCCGCGCTGCTGCGGCCGAGCGACCCCAGTAGATCACGTAGCGCGCGATACCCGAGGAAGTCGATCCCCTTGTCGGTGACCTCGAACTTCACCGGCGGCAGGTCCGTGCCGTCCTGGCCGCCGCTCAGCGTGCCCTGCTCGGGCTGCGGCGTCAGGTAGCCCTGCTGGCCCATCCGATCGATCAGCTTGTCGAGCAACTGCTCGAGCCCGGACGTGCTGTCGCCGTCGGCCGGCTCGCCGAGCAGGCGCTCCATCTGCTCGGGCGACAGCAGGCCGTTGGACAGCAGGGCCTCGATGATGGCGTCCTGCAGTTCCTGCCGCGTGTGCCCGTGCGCGTTCGGGTCCGGCTCGTAGGGGTTGTCGAACCCGCTGGCGAGCAGGAGGTCGGACAGCTTCGAGAGCAGCTGCTCGAGGTCGATGCCCTCGAGGTCGTCCGGGATGAACTTCGTGTATTTGTATTTCACTGTCGGCCTTCGTGTGCCGGGTCCGGCGCTTTGCGTCGACCTGAAGGTCGACGCCTACCGCCCTTGGCGGAGCCATCAATGGCCTTGCCTGCGCGTTGTTACACGGCGTCACTGCGGCAATAACGAGTGCTGATGACGTGCCGAGCGCTCCGCGGCAACTGTAGCGGTCGACCTTCAGATCGACCGATCTCAGTTGTAATACCGCCCCCCGCCGCCCCCGGCGCCGCCGAACCCGTCATCGTCGTCGTCGGCGAGCTTGCGTTCACGTCGCTTGTCGGCCTTGCCGCCGCGGCGCACGGGTTCTTCGCCGGCGGTGTACGTGCCCGCCTCGGTGCGACTGATGCGCTTGTGGGCGTGCAGCCCTTCGAGCACGAAATCGAGGGCCGAGGCGATGAGGGGCGCCGGGGCATCCTCGGGCAGGCCGAGTGCTTCGGGCGCGTCGGTCAGGCCCTGCACCTTGCGCGTCTGATCGAGCAGGACGGCGGCCGACGCGGTGTCGTCGAGCTGCAGCGACCCGCCCATGTCGAACCACTCGATGGCCTGGCGGAAGTTGACCGACCCGAGGTGGGCATCGAAGATCTGGCCGATGGCGGCGCGGATGATGTCGGCGGCGACCTTGTCGGCCCCCTTCAGTTCGCCCTCGTACTCGAGCTCGAGCTTGCCGGTGATGGCAGGCAGGGCCGCGTAGATGTCGGAGACGCGCGGCACCGCGAGGGCTTCATCGTGCAGCACGGCGCGCCGCTCGGCGTTGGAGACGACGTTCTCGAGCACCGAGATGGGCAGGCGCTGGCTGACGCCGGACCGCTTGTCGACCTTGGGCTCCTTGCGGGCCTGGAAGGCGACCTCCTCGACGATCTCGCGGATGTAGCGCGGCACCTCGATCGAGTGTCCGCCGTCGGTCGTGCGGGCCGTCCATGCCTCCTGTTCGGTGATCGCCACCCCCTCCTCGAGCGTCGAGGGATAGTGGGTGCGGATCTCCGAGCCGATGCGGTCCTTGAGCGGCGTGATGATCTTGCCGCGCGCCGTGTAGTCCTCGGGGTTGGCGCTGAACACGAGCAGGATGTCGAGCGGCAACCGCACCGGGAAGCCCTTGATCTGCACATCCCCCTCCTGGAGGATGTTGAACAGGCCCACCTGGATGCGTCCGGCGAGGTCGGGCAGCTCGTTGATCGCGAAGATGCCCCGGTTCGCTCGCGGCACGAGCCCGTAGTGCATCGTCAGCTCGTCGCCGAGCGCGAGCCCGGCCCGGGCGGCCTTGATCGGGTCGATGTCCCCGATCATGTCGGCGATGGTGACGTCCGGCGTGGCGAGCTTTTCGACGTAGCGCCGATCGCGCGGCAGCCAGTCGATCGCCAGGTCGTCGCCGGCTTCGGCCACGCGATGACGCCCGAACGCGCTCAGCGGCGCGACGGGGTCGTCGTTGATCTCCGAGCCGGGCACGACGGGGATCTCGTCGTCCAGCAACGTGGTGAGGGCGCGGAGCATGCGGCTCTTGGCCTGGCCACGCAACCCGAGGAGGATGAAGTGGTGCCGCGCCAGGAGGGCGTTGACCACCTGCGGCACGACCGTGTCGTCGTAGCCGAGCACACCGGGGAAGATCGGGCCACCCGCCTTGAGGCGAGCCAGCAGGTTGTCGCGGAGTTCGGATCGCACGGGGCGTCGCGCGACGCGTCCGGCCGCGATCTCCCGCTTCAGCGCGCCAAGCGTTGTCGGTCGGGACATGGGGCGATAGTATCAGGTCGATTTTGTCGAGCCGGCATGGCTCTGGCGAGCTCGCATCGTCACGACACGGCTTCGCCATAGGACTCCCACACTCGCCGCATGGTTGCTCCCGCTGTCGTTTCGCCACCCCATCCCGTTGCGTCGCTCGGCGCGCCCCTGGTCTTTGCGCATCGGGGCGGCTCGGCGTTGCGTCCCGAGAACACGCTGACGGCCTTCGATCACGGGCTGTCGCTCGGCGCCGACGGGCTGGAGTTCGACATCCGCCTCTCGAGTGACGGCGTGCCGATGGTGCATCACGACGCCACGCTCGACCGGACGACGAGTGGCACCGGCCCGCTCTCCGCCTGCACGGCAGAGGCCCTCGAGCGTCTCGATGCCGGGTACCACTTCCGCGACCTCTCCGGAAAGACGTGGCGCGACGAGGGCTGTCGGATTCCCCGACTCGCGACGGTGCTGTCGCGCTATCCCGACGTGCCGATCATCCTGGAGCTCAAGGGCGATGACCCCGAGCTGGCGCGCGGTGCCGTCGCGCTGGTCCGCGCCGCCGGAGCCCTGCGCCGCGTGTGCTTCGCGGGCTTCGACGATGGCGTCGTGCGGACGGCGAGGGCCCAGGGCGCCGATGTCGTGTCGAGCGCGGCGCGAGAGGAGATCCGGTGGTTCCTCTACCGGTCGTGGGTCGCGGCCGCGCCGAGGCGGACGGCCTACCAGGCGTTCCAGGTCCCCGAGAAAGCCGGCGTGATGCGCGTGGTGTCGCGTCGTTTCGTGCGCGCGGCGGCGCGCGCAGGTGTGCCGGTGGCGGTGTGGACGGTGGATGAGCCCGCGGCGATGGAGCGCCTGCTCGGCTGGGGCGTCCGCGGGCTGATCAGTGATCGGCCGGATGTGGCCGTGCCGCTGGTGCACCGCTGGCGCGCGCGCCAGTGAGGGCCGGCAGCGACGTCTCGCCTGGGAGGGACGGCTCGCCTCTGGGTCGGGCCGGCTCTGCTCTGGGTAGGGCCGGCTCTCCCCTGGGTAGGGCCGGCTCTCCGAGCCGGCCGTCACGGCCCGTTCGGAGAACGGGCCCTACCCGATCGTCGTCATCCCCCGGCAGCAGCACCAGCGCGAACAGGTAGAGCAGCACCACGAGGAAGGCGACGTAGGCCGTGGCGGCGCCGTGCGACGTGTAGCCGAGGGCGCCGAGCGACACGCCTTCGAGCAGCGTCGTCACCACCTTGCGCGCGAGGCTGCCTTCCGGGGCGTAGAGCGCGTCGAGGATCACGTACTTCAGCACGAATGCCGAGAGCAGGACCACGCCGAGGCTCTGCATCGCGCGTGCGCGGGTGGGCTGGGCCGCCAGCGTGTTGACGAGCAACAGCAGGAAGAAGACCGAGGCCAGCACCTGCAGCAGTCCGGACTCCGGCGACAGCGCGGTGAAGACCTGCGAGGACGCAAGCAGGAGCGTGGCGAGCAGCATGGCGCCGTTGGCGTTGGCGAGGCCGTGTCGATGCGGGCCGACGAGCGTCCACGGTGCCAGCACGCCGGTGCGCACGAGCACGCCCACCAGCAGCACGCCGAGCACCAGCGCCATCGGCGTCGGCGGCAGGAAGCGCCAGGCGCCATCAGTCACCCCGCTGCGGAAGCCGCCGCCGGCCGCCACGCCGATCAGCAACAGCGGCAGCACGAGCGCTTCACGGACGGCGAGCTGCGCCCACGGCATCGTCATCGTCGCTTCCGCAGCACGCGCAGGGGATTGAAGTCGGAGGCGTCGCGCGTCAGCCCCTGCTCGAATTCGACCTTCAGTTCGTCGGCGGTCTTCATGTCGAGGCCCGGGTCCTCGACGGTCAGGCGCCTACCGGGAGCGAGCGCGATGGCGCGGTTGACGGCCTCGAGCCCTTGCGTGAACAGCGTGTCGTCGCTGTACACGCGTCCCCACCCCTGGCGGTAGAAGCTGTAGGCGACGTAGAACTGCGTCACGGCGTGCCTCGACGCCGGGTCGGCTCGCGCGAAGGCCGAGCGCGCCTCGACGAACCGGTCGGTCTCGAAGAACTGCCGGCCCTGCTCGAAGTCGGCCTGGTTGATCTGGTAGGCCCCGACCGAGGCCGCGACCCCGCCCGTCAGCTCGTCGAGGTTGGTGGGCTGGTGCACGAACAGCCAGAGCAGTGCTCCGCAGCCCGCGAGCGACAGCGCGAGCCCTGTCGCCCGCACGGCGACCTCCCGCGTGGTCGCCGACAGTGTCGTCATCCGACGAACACCACGTGGACGATCCGCGGACCATGCACGCCGCGGGTCAGGGTCATCTCGATGTCGGCGGTCCGGCTCGGGCCCGTGACGAACACGACGTTGGCGGACGCGCGCAGCAGGGCCGGCTCGGCGACGAACAACTCGCCGAGCGTGGCATGCACGCGGCCGATCGGCACGAGGGCCACGTGCACCGGCGGCAGCAGCGAGACGAGGCGACCGCGGCCGTCCCCGTGCACGAGCACCACCGTGCCGGTGTCGACGAGCGCGGCATGCGCGCCGGTGATGCCGACGATGGCGGCGTCGAGCCGTCGCGAATCGAGGTCGCGTGCGGCCTGGTCGGCGTGCACGTGCGCGTCGAGACGCGCCGCGCCACGACTCTGCACCAGTGCCGTCACGTCCGGCAGCACGAGATGCGGTGCGTCCCAGCAGACGAACGGTGCCGGCCCCGTGGTGCCCTCGCGTTGCCACTCGGCAGCCTCGAGATAGCCCAGCGCGATGTCGGCGGCCTCGGCGGCGGTCGAGACGCGCGAGACGCGCCCACCGACGGCCTCACAGGCCTCTGTGAACTGCGCGAGGGCCTCGTCCACGGTGGGTGGCATCGGCGCGGTCGCGAACGCGCCGGGATGCGGCACCACCGTGCCCGACGGGGCCAGCTTCGCGCGCAGGCTCGCCGGGAACAGGTCGCGCGTCACGACTGGCCTCGCGTCTCCGCCTGCCGCCGGCGCCGCGCCGTGAACGTCTCGGCGGCCATGGCGGGAAAGTGCCGGTGACGTGTCCAGCCGGCGAGCGGCCCCGGCAGCCGGTCGAATCCGTTCGGCCCGAACCAGCGCGACAGTCGCCTCGCGACGGCCGATGCCCATCGGAACAGGCGCGGCCGCGTCGCCAGCAGCCGGAACACGTGCAAGCCGTCGCCGACCCACCGCGGCGTGTGCCCGCCCTCCTCGGCGCGGGCGCGCAGCGCGAGCAGCATGCGCGGGATGTCGATGCGTACCGGACACGCGTCCTTGCACGCGCCGCACAGACTGCTCGCCTGCGGCAGATCGGCCCACGGGCCCATGCCGAAGGCGCCAGGCGTGTAGACCGCACCGACCGGGCCCGGATAGACGCTGCCGTAGGCGTGTCCGCCGATCTCCTGGTAGACCGGGCACACGTTGAGGCAGGCGCCGCACCGGATGCAGTAGAGGATCTCCTCGAGCTCGGTCCGGAGCATGTTGGAGCGACCGTTGTCGACGAGCACGACGTGCAGGGCGGACGGGCCGTCGGGATCATCGGCGCGGCGTGGCCCGGTGATGACATTGGTGTAGACCGTCAGCGCCTGGCCCGTGCCGCTGCGCGCCAGCACCCGCAGGGAGACGGCGAGGTCGGCCGCGGTGGGGACGACGCGCTCGATGCCCATCAGGGCCACGTGCAGTCGAGGCACGGTGGTGGAAAGCCGGCCGTTGCCTTCGTTCTCGACGAGGCAGAGGCTGCCGCTGTCGGCGACGGCGAAGTTGACGCCACTGATGCCCATGTCCGCGGCGAGGAACTCGGCGCGCAGCATCCGGCGCGCGAACGCCGTCATCTCCGGGATGCCGGCGACCTCGGCCTCGGTGGCGTGCAGTTCTCGACGGAACGTCTCGGCGACCTGCTCCTTCGTCTTGTGGATGATGGGCGCGATGATGTGCGACGGCACGTCGTGATCGAGCTGGATCACGTACTCGCCGAGGTCGGTCTCCACCACCCGCATGCCGGCGGCCTCGAGCGCGTGATTCAGCTCGATTTCCTCGGAGACCATCGACTTGCCCTTGACCACCCGCGTGACGTCGTTGGCCCGCGCGATGTCGACGACCAGTCGGGTGGCCGCCTCGGCATCGGCCGCGAAGTGCACGTGGACGCCGAGGGCCGTGGCGTTGGCGACGAACTCGTCGAGGTAGCGGTCCAGATTGGCGATGGTGTGGGCGCGAATCTGTCGCGCATGGTCACGGGCCGCCTCGCCATCGGCGATCAGTCCGATGGCCTGTTTGCGCGCCACGACCATCCGGCCCGTGGCGCGGTCCAGGGCGGTCTGGAGGTTCTGGTCCGCCATCGCCTGGCGGGCCCGCGTGTAGAACGGCAGTGGCGCGACCTGGCTCATGCACCCTCCCCGGCCAGCACATCGGCAATGTGGCGCACCCGCACCGCCTGGCCCTTGCGATCGAGGCCGCCCTGCATGTGCATCGCGCAACTGATGTCGGTGACCACGATCGTGTCGGCGCCCGAGGTGGCGATCTGCCGGCACTTGCGATCGAGCATCGCCCCGGAGATGTCCGGCAGCTTGACCGCGAACAGGCCGCCGAAGCCGCAACACGTGTCGTGCTCGGGCAGCGCGACCATCGTGGCCGCGCCCACGTGCTCCAGCAGCGCGCGCGGCTGCGCGTCGATGCCGATGCCGCGCAAGCCGTGGCAGCACGCGTGATACGCCAGCGTGCCGGTCGTCGACGACGGCACCGCCGTCACGCCGAGCACGTCGACGAGGAACTGGCTGAACTCCCAGGTCCGGGCCGCCACCGCAGCGGCGCGCGCCGCCCAGGCCGGATCACCGGCGAGCAGCGCCGGGGCCTGATGCACGAGCATGTCGGTGCAGGAGCCCGAAGGAATCACCACCGGGGCCGGGTCCCGCTCGAGGACGGCGATGGTGTGCTGGGCCATCGCGATGGCGTCGGGTCGCGCGCCGGCGTTGCAGGCGGGCTGCCCGCAGCAGGTCTGGTCCTCGGGGACCACGACCTCGACACCGTGCTGTTCGAGCACGCGGACCACGGCGTCGGCCGTCGACGGCGAGAAGTGATCGACCAGGCAGGTGACCAGCAACTGGACCCGGGTCGGCCGCGTCGCGGGGGCGGCAGGCGAGGACATGCCCGGATTATGGATCGCGGTGGCGTCCGGCATTACTATCCTCGCGTGACCGATACGCCTGCGCCGTTCCGTTGGGGGATCCTCGGGGTCGCCCGCATCAATCGAGCCCTCGTCGGCCCGCTGGCGTCCAACGGACACCAGTTGCTGGCCATCGCCTCGCGCAGCCTCGCGCGGGCGCGCACCTACGCGGACGCGCAGGGCATTCCCCGCGCCTACGGCAGCTACGAAGAACTGCTCGCCGACCCCGACATCGATGCCGTCTACATTCCGCTGCCGCACTCGATGCATGTCGAGTGGGCGGAGAAGGCGGCCGAAGCCAAGAAGCACGTGCTCGTCGAGAAGCCGATGTCGCTCGACGGCGCCGGCGTGCGCACCCTGCAATCAGCCGCGCGCACCCATGACGTGGTCATCACCGAGGCGTTCATGTACCGCCACCACCCCCTGGTGGCCAAGGTCCGGGAACTCGCCCACGACGGCACCATCGGCCGCCTGCAGGGCGTGCGCGGCACGTTCTCGTTCGTGCTCGACCGTCCCGCGGACACGCGGCTGGACCCCGAGTTCGGCGGCGGCAGCCTCTGGGACGTCGGATGCTATCCGGTCTCGTTCGCCCGCACCGTCGTCGGCCAGCGGCCCGTGGCCGTGCAGGCCGCGGCCAACTGGTCGCCGGGCACGATCGACCTCAGCTTCTTCGGGCAGATCCAGTTTCCGGACGACATCGTCGCCCACGTGCACAGCAGTTTCGAGTCGCCGTTCAAGACCGAGATGGAAGTCATCGGCAGCGAGGGCCGCCTGCTGATCAAGCGGCCGTTCAAGCCGGAGACGGTCGAGACCATCGAGGTCATGACGCCCACCGAGACGTACCTCGTAACGGTCGAAGGGCCCGCCCTCTACCAGGGCGAAGTGGACGACGTGCGCGAGAGTGCCCGGAGCGGGCGTGCGCCCCTCGTGACCCTCGACGACAGCCTCGACAACGTGGACACGCTGACGGCGCTGCTGAAGGGCGCCCGGACCGGCAACACCGTCGAGCTGCCGTAGCTACGGCAGCTCGACGCGCTCGCGTCCCCTGCCGCGGAACCCCTCGAGCTCGACCTGCACGTCCCGCTGGTCGAGCGATCGGTGGTACTCGATGCGGGGCTGGTCGTCGGTGAGCAGGGGCCCCGGGCCGACGAAGGCCCTCATCGCGTTGGCATCGCCACTGTAGGCGCCCATCAGCGCGCCAAACGAGCCGAGCCCCACGCTGGCCAGCGCTGCGGCGGTGTGCTGGTCCTGCAACTTGTGGTTGAAGGCCTGGCGACTCACGCGCAGGGGACGCTTCGTGCCGGCCATCAGGGTTCCCCCGTTCCACAGTGTGGCGTCGGGAAACACCTCGAGGAAGGTCCGCATGATGAGGTCGTATTCGACCTTCGGACGATGGCCGATCCACTGCAGCATGATCCCGTCGTCCTTCAACACCGCGCGTGCCAGCTCGAAGTACTCGCGCGAGTAGACGAGCCCGGCGCCGGCGTGCTGGGGCTGGATGATGTCGGCGGTGATGACGTCGTAGCGCTTGTCGGTCAGGGCGAGGTAGTTCCGTCCGTCCGAGACCCGCAGGTGCACGTTGGGCTGGCGCAGGACGTCGTTGTTGACGTGCGCGAACTGCGCGGCACCCCGCACGACACTGTCGGAGAGTTCGACCACGTCGATCTCCACCCCGGCATGACGGCTGACGGCCCCGGCCGTCGCGCCGCCGCCGAGCCCGATCACGAGGATGTCGTGCGGGTTCGGGTGCAGGGCGAGCGGGAAGAGGCCGATCTGCGCGTGCAGGCGGACCATCTGGAACGAGTCGTTGGCCTGGTGCAGCCCGTCGAGATACATCACCTTCATGCCGCCAGGCGCGCGGTTCACGGCCACCGTTGTCTGCACGCCTTCCTCGCGCCACAACACCACCTCGCCGCGCGGGTAGCGCCGGCCGATGGTCACCTTGAACAGGTCCTCCTGCTGCACGGCGAGCCAGCCGCAGGCCAGCATCGTCGCGGCGGCCGGCACGATCAGCCGCCTCGGCGCCCCCGCGCGCGTGGCCAGCAGCAGTCCGCTGAGCACATAGGTCCAGGCCGCGAGCACGAGGCTCAGCCGGCTTCCCAGCCACGGCAGGAGCACGAAGCCGCCGAGCACGGCCCCGGCGATGGCGCCGAGCATGTTGATGGCGTAGGCCAGCCCGATGCGGCGTGCCAGGTCAGGCGACGAGGGGTCGCCGCTCCCGGCCCAGACCCGCAGGGCGATGGGGAAGGCAAGTCCCATCAGGAACGCGCTCGGAAAGATCGCCACGACTGACGCCTGGATCGGCGCCGAGGTCTTCCAGCCCCACTGATACGTCGTGGTCAGCAACAGCAACGAGGCCAGGACGGCCAGGCCCGTCCCGAGGTTGACGAGGGCCAACGAGCGGACCCAGTCACGTTCGCGTCGCAGCACCCGTGTCGCCAGGGCGCTGCCGAGCGAGATGCCCCCGAGCACGGTCGCGAGCATCGTCGTGAAGGCGTAGGTGGTAGCTGGCAGGATCAGCACGAGCATCCGGAACCAGACCACCTCGAGCGCCAGCGACGCGAGCCCGGACAGCGCGAAGAAGGTCAGCACCAGGCGCGACGTCCACCCGGTCGCCGGCGGGACCACGAGCGAGGCGGCGTGGCCCTCGACCGACGTCGGCGCGTCACTCGCCTCGGGCGCGACCGCCCCGTCAGCCTGCCGGGCGAGGTACAGCGCGCCCAGGCCCACGACGAGGTTGAGGCCGGCGGCGATGAGGAAGGTCCGCCGCAAGCCGACGCCGCCTATCAGATAGAATCCGGCCAGGACGGCGCCCGTGATGGCCCCGCCCGCGTTGACGGCATAGAGCAGCGCGACACGCGGTCCCAGGACGCCGCGCGTCGTGGTGGCGGCGCGCACGACGAGAGGCGTGGTGGCGCCCATCAACGTCGTCGGCAGGATGAGGACGGCGGCCGAGCAGGCCAGCCGCGCGACGGTGAGGGCGACGAGGTTCTCGGGCAGGGCCTCGGCGACCTGCCCGTACACGGTCTGCGCCGCCTTGAGCAGCGTGGGCGTGAGCAGCGCGATCACGGCGATGCCCAGTTCCACGGCCGCGAGCCAGCGCAGCGGGCTACGCACGCGGTCGGCAAGTCGACCCGCGAGCAGGCTGCCCAGGGCCAGGCCTCCCATGAAGCTGCCGAGGACGGTGCTGGCGGCATAGGCCGTCACGCCGAAGACGACCGACAGCATCCGAAGCCAGAGCACCTGGTACATCAGACCGCTGACACCGGACAGGAAGAACAGTGCCGACAGGGCGATCGGGGTTACCCCCACCGCGCGTGATAGCGCAATACGCATGAGTCAGCGTCATGATAACCGACCGGTCCGGTCGCCGCTGCCAGCTGGGAGTGGGGAGGCCGCCGAATACGTGTCGGGGCAGGTGGAGCGCATCACCTACCACGACGCCGAGAGCGGGTTCTGCGTGCTGCGCGTCAGCTTGCGCGGCCGCCGCGAGCCGGCGACGGTCGTCGGGCATGCGGCGCAGGTCGCGGTCGGCGAGCACGTCCACGCGACGGGGGCGTGGGTGCAGGACCGCACCCACGGCCAGCAGTTCAAGGCCGACTGGATTCGCGTCTCGCCCCCAGACTCGCCCGAGGGGATCGAGCGCTATCTCGGGTCGGGGCTGATCAAGGGGATCGGGCCGCATCTCGCCAAACAACTGGTCGGCGCCTTCGGCACGGCCGTCTTCGACGTCATCGATCGCGAACCCGATCGTCTCCTCGACATCGCCGGCATCGGCCGCGTGCGCGCCAGACGCATCGTCGAGAACTGGCAGGGCCAGCGCGCGGTCCGCGAGATCATGGTGTTCCTGCACACCCATGGGGTCAGCACCAGCCGCGCGGTCCGCATCCACCGGACGTACGGCGCCGACGCCGTGAAGGTCCTCACCGACGATCCGTACCGTCTGGCCCGCGACATTCGTGGCATCGGGTTCCTCACCGCCGACCAGATTGCCCGCCAGATTGGCGTGCCGCTCGACGCGATGGGCCGTCGTCGCGGTGCGCTCCTGCATGTGCTGTCCGAGGCCGTCGACCAGGGCCATTGCGCGCTGCCGACCTCGGATCTGCGTGAGCGCACGGCCACGCTGGTCGACCTTGCGGCCCCCCTCATCGACGAGGCGATCGCCCTCGAGGTCGAGGCGGGATCGCTGATCGCGACGTCGATCGACGGCGCGCCGGTGCTGGCTCTTGCCGCCCTCGACGCCTCGGAGCGCTCGGTCGCCCAGCGGCTGTCCGATCTGGTCCACCGTCCCCGCCCGTGGCCGGCGATCGACCCGGAACGGGCCCTGCCGTGGATCGAGGAGAAACTCGCGCTGGCCCTGTCGCCAAGTCAGCGGACGGCGGTCGCCCTGGCACTCGACGCGCGCGTGCTCGTGCTGACCGGCGGCCCCGGTGTGGGCAAGACCACCGTGCTGCGCGCGATTCTCGGCATTCTGATGGCCAAGGGCGTGCGTCCGCTGCTGGCGGCGCCCACCGGGCGCGCGGCCAAGCGCATGACCGAGGCGACGGGGCTCGAGGCCAGGACCATCCATCGCCTGCTCGAGATCAATCCGCAGGACGGCCGCTTCCGACGCCGTGCCGGCCATCCGCTCGAGGGCGACCTGCTCGTGATCGACGAGTCGTCCATGGTCGATGTGGTGCTGATGGCGCACCTGCTGCAGGCCGTCCCGGATGGGATGGGGCTGCTGCTCGTCGGCGACGTCGACCAACTGCCGTCGGTCGGGCCCGGACAGGTGCTCGGCGACGTCATCGCGTCGGGCCGCGTGCCGGTGGCCCGGCTCACCGAGATTCATCGCCAGTCCGCGGAGAGCCGCATCGTCGTCGCCGCGCACGCGATCAATGCCGGCCAGATGCCCGCCTTCAGTCAGGCCGGGCAGGGCGACTGCTTCTTCGTCGAGGCCGAGGACGCCGACCGCGCCCTTCAGCTGCTGCTGCAGGTCGTGTCCGAGCGGATTCCGCAGCGCTTCGGCCTGAACCCCGTGCGGGACGTCCAGGTGCTGTGCCCGATGAACCGCGGCGGTCTCGGGGCGCACGCCCTCAACCAGTCGCTGCAGCGTCTGCTCAATCCGCACGGCGCCCCGGCCATCGAGCGCTACGGACAGCGCTTCGCCGTCGGCGACAAGGTCATGCAGATCGAGAACGACTACGACAAGGAGGTCTACAACGGCGACCTCGGCGTCGTCCGGGCCATCGCCGTCGAGGAGGAGACGATGAGCGTCGAGTTCGACGGCCGCCTCGTCGTCTTCGACTTCGGCGATCTCGACCGGCTCGTGCTGGCCTACGCGACCACCGTCCACAAGGCGCAGGGGTCGGAGTACCCGGCGGTCGTGATTCCGGTCACCACGCAGCACTATCCGATGCTGCAGCGGCACCTGCTCTACACCGGGGTGACCCGCGGCAAGCAGCTCGTGGTGCTCGTCGGGCAGGCACGGGCGCTTGGCATCGCCGTCCGGGGCGCTCAGACCCGCCGCCGATGGTCACAGCTGCGCACGCTGCTGTCGGCGTAAACTGCCAGCATGTCGATCCTCTGTGCCGTCGACCTCTCGCGCGCGTCGGGGCTCGCCCTGACCACTGCGAGTCGCATCGCCTCCACGTTCGCGCAACGACTCACCATCGTGACCGTCGCCGACCCCCTGCTGGCGGCGGCCGAGGGCGTGCGGTCTGGCGCCGATCCCCTCGCGTTGCTGAGGCAGGCGCTGGGCGAATTCGTCGACGAGACGCTCGGCGCCGGCGCGTCTGCGCAGCACCAGCTGGTCGTGCCGGTGGGCGACCCGTCCACGGAGATCCTCGGCCAGGCTGACGCCGTCGAGGCCCAGCTGGTGGTCCTCGGCACGCAGGGGGCCAGCGGCGTGAGCAAGTTCGTCTTCGGCTCGGTGGCCGAGCGGGTGCTCCGCAAGACGACACGGCCGGTGCTGGTCGTGCCCCCGGCCGTCGACGGCGGACCGATGCGGACGCTGGGCTCCATGGAGGAGGTCCTCGCGCCCGTCGATTTCCACGACCACGCGCTCGACGATGCGCGGATCGCGGCGCGGGTGGCGCGGGCCAGTCACGCCAGGCTGCGGCTGTTGCACGTGGTGACCGGCGGCACGGCCACGCGCTGGACGGTGCTGCGCCCGACGATGAGCGAAGAGCTGGCGGAGCAGATCAACGGCTTCCGCACGTCGGAGATGAGCGCCGCCCAGCAGGCGCTCGAACGTCTGGCCGACGAGGTCGGCGGTGCGCCCGGCCCCATGCTCGAGGTTGCCGAGGGCGCCGTGGCCGACCAGATTGCGGCGGTCGCCGACCGCGCCGACGTCGACCTGGTGGTCCTCGGCCTCCGCGGTGTGCCCGGGCTGATCGGCACCCGCGTCGGCGCCGTCGCCTACCGCGTGCTGTGTGCATCGCCGGTGCCCGTGCTCGCGGTGCCGCACGAAGCGCGCGCCAACGGTTCCCTCGCCTTTCTCGGCCCCGCCTAACGCTCGAGGATGAAGCGGGCGATGGTCGTGCCGAGCGACGCCTCATCGGCACCCGTCTGAGCGAGTGTGGCCTGGCCGCGTCGGGCCAGGGATCGGCAGAGCAGGGTGGCGCTCGACGAGGGCGTGTCGGCGATGCAGAGCGTCGGCCGTCGCAGTTTCTCGACAGCCGCACGGGTCGACCAGTCGTGCGGCCCGATCGGCCGCAGCGCCAGCGCCGGTGGCTCGACCTCGAAGAACGCCGTCGGGCCGGGGTGCACCAGCACCACGCCGGCGATCCTGCGCTCGGGCGGCATCATCTCCGCCGCCACCGCCATCGTCTCGGCGCCGAACTCGCGCCCGCCGATGAACACCGGAAGCCCGGTGCTCGCCAGGGCGTCGGTCAGTCGTTGCAGCTCCAGCGCGACGTCGCGCGGTGAGCGCCGCTGCCAGAACGACTGCAACGCATCGATCCCGACGACATGGATGCCCGCGTCGGCCAGCTGGCGGGCCAGCCGTTCTTCCGGCTGCCGCCAGCCGCGGGCCGGGGACAGCAGGACGAGCATGCCTCGTGGCCGCGAGGACCACGCCGCGGTCAGCGGCAGATCGAAGTGCCTCAGCCACCGCTGGACGGGCGTGCGGTCGGGGGAGGCCTCGCTGGCGGCCACCGCGAGGGCCTCGTCCAGCGGCGCACGGAGCGTGCGTGCGGACGAGGCGAATCGCCAGCGGTCCACCGCCGGTGGCTCTGACGACGGCGCGCGTTCGCAGTCGGTCGGCAGGTCCTCGACGGGAGCGCCCACGGACACCGCGCCGGGCAGGGCCCCTGGTGCGGCGCCCGCCAGGGCCGATGCGGCGAGGGCGAGCGCCCCCGGCGTCGCCACCACGACCGGACGCAGGTACCGGGTCAGCCCGGCGTCGCGCTGCGCGCGCCGGGAGATGTCCTCGAGCACCGGCGCGACGGCCGCGCACGCGATGTCGGCTGGCACCGCGAGACGGGTCGTGTCGACGTCCACGAGGAGCACATGACCGGGGATCGCCTCGCCGAGGGCGGTGCGCTCGGCTGGACTGCCGGCGCGATGCAGCAGCAGGACCACGCCGGTGGGCGCGGCGCGCGGCACCTGGACGGGCGTGGTACCCAGATGTGGCAGGTCGAGGCGGACGGCCCGCGCGCCCAACCGGACGTCGGGAGCGCTGCGCAGGTCGTCGCCGAGGCCGACGCCGGCCGCGAGCAGCAGGACGCCGCCGGCGCCAAGGCGTCGCCAGACCTCCCGCCTGCGCCTGCGCCGACCGGTGAGGGGCACGAGGGCAGGCTACATCAACAATTCAGAATTCAGGATTCAGAATGAAGCGCGGGGCGAGCACCGCCATCTGCCGCCTGCACGCCACCTTCGGCAGACGGGCAATTGAGGCGTGTGTCTCGACATTCAAAGTTCAGAATGAAGCGCGGGGCCAGCACCGCCATCGACGCCTGCACGCCACCTTCGGCAGACTCGCAATTGAGGCGTGTGTCTCGACATTCAAAGTTCAGAATGAAGCGCGGGGCCAGCACCGCCATCGACGCCTGCACCGCCACCTTGGGGGACGGGCAATTGAGGCTAGTGCCGCAAATTGAGAATTCGGAGCGCAGCAAGGGGGGCCTTGCAGAGCGCTGCGCTGCGCGGGTACGGAAGAGCTGACCCTGCCGGCCCCGCGCTGCATTTTGCATTGTGAATTCTGAATTATTCCTTGTCCCAGTCCCGCGATCGTTCGACGGCGCGCTGCCAGCGGCGATAGCGGCGGTCGCGTTCGGTCTGGTCGATGGACGGGGCGAACTCGCGGTCCAGCGCCCAGTTCCGGCGCACGTCCTCGAGATCGTTCCAGTAGCCGACGGCGAGGCCGGCGAGGTATGCCGCGCCGAGGGCCGTCGTCTCGCCGACGGCCGGGCGGCGCACCGGCACGCCGAGCAGGTCGGCCTGGAAGTGCAGGAGGTGCGCGTTGACCGTGGCGCCGCCGTCGACCTTGAGGCTCGACAACGTGATGCCGGAGTCCTGCTGCATGGCCTCGAGCACGTCGCGCGTCTGGTAGGCCATCGACTCGACCGCCGCGCGCGCCAGATGCGACGCCGTCGTGTTGCGCGTCAGGCCAATCACGAGGCCGCGGGCGTACTGATCCCAGTACGGAGCGCCGAGACCGACGAACGCCGGCACGAGGAGCACGCCGTCGGCGTCGGTGGACTCGAGCATCAGGCGTTCGACGTCCGCCGACGTGGGAATCAGCTTCAGCCCGTCGCGCAGCCACTGGACCACGGCACCGGCGATGAACACGGCGCCCTCGAGGGCGTAGGTCACCTCCGAGCCGCGCTGCCACGCCACCGTCGTCAGCAACCCGTGCTTCGAAGGAGCCGGCGTGTCGCCCGTGTTCATCAACATGAAGCAGCCGGTCCCGTAGGTGTTCTTGGCGCTGCCCGGCTCGAAGCAGGCCTGGCCGAAGAGCGCCGCCTGCTGGTCGCCGACCGCGCCGGCGATCGGGATCGCGGCACCGAACAGGTCCGGCGTGGTGTGCCCGTAGACCTCGCTGTTGCTGCGAATCTCGGGCAGCATCGCCCGCGGCACGTCGAGCAGCGCCAGCAGGTCGTCGTCCCACTCGAGGGTGTGGATGTTGAACATCAGCGTGCGCGAAGCGTTGCTGACGTCGGTCACATGGATCGCGCCGCCGGTGAGGCGCCACAGCAGGAAGGTCTCGATCGTCCCGAACAGCACCTCGCCGCGCGCGGCCCTGGCCCGCAGCCCCTCGTGCTCGTCGAGCAGGTGCTTGACCTTCGTGCCCGAGAAGTACGCATCGACGACCAGACCGGTCTTCTGGCGAATCAGGCCCTCGTGCCCCTGTTGCTTCAGGCGATCGCAGATGCCGGCGCTGACGCGGCTCTGCCACACGATGGCATTCGCCACGGCCTTGCCCGTGGCGCGCTCCCACAGCACGGTCGTCTCACGCTGGTTGGCGATGCCGATGGCGGCGATGTCGGCCGCGGTGGCGCCTGCCTTGGCCATCACCTCCCTGGCCACGGCCAACTGCGAGGACCAGATGGCTTCCGGATCGTGTTCGACGAGCGCGGGTCCCGGGAAGATCTGCGGGAACTCCTGCTGGGCCTGGGCGACCACGCGTCCGTCCCGCCCGAAGAGAATGGCGCGGCTGGACGTGGTGCCTTGATCGAGAGCGAGGACGTAGGTCATCGGGAGTCGGAATCGCTGGGTAGGGCCGGTTCTCCGAACCGGCCGTCAGGGGCATCGGGGTAGGGCCGGTTCTCCGAACCGGCCGTCGTGGCCGCCGCTGACGCCTCGGCGAGGCGTCGTCCTCTATCGCTCGACGCGCTGAATCGGGTCGGCGAGGCGATTGGTCTGCGCCGGGTGATGCGCGCGGATGAACAGGTCATAGGCCGTACCGCCGACCACCGCACCGACGCAGGGCGCGACGATGGGCACCCACCAGTAGCCGTTGGCCGCCGTGAACACACCGCCACCCCATCCCGCCAGGGCGGTGAACAGCCGCGGGCCGAAGTCGCGCGCCGGATTGATGGCGTATCCGGCGTTGACGCCGAAGCCCATCCCGATGGCCATCACCGTGAGGCCCACGAACACCGGGGCCAGCGACGCGGCCGGCGGCGCGTTGCGCTCGTCGCTGATGGCAAACACCATCGCCACCAGCAGCGCCGTGCCGATCACCTGGTCGACGAACGCCCCGAAGGTCGAGAGGTACGCCGCCGGATAGGTGGCGAAGATGCCGGCCGTGCCCTGCGCCCCGAGGATCTGCCGCACGCCGCCATCCAGCGGGGCGAAGGCCTCGCGGTACGTGAGGTAGACGATCGCGGCACCGACGAAGGCGCCGAGGACCTGGGCGATCACGTAGGGACCGACCCGGCGCCACGGGAACCCACGGCGCAGCGCCAGGGCGAGCGTGACGGCCGGGTTGAGGTGGGCGCCGCTGACGCCGGCCGAGGCATACACGCCGAGGATCACCGCGATGCCCCAGCAGAGGTGGATGCCGAGCGGGCTGCCCGCCGTGTTGCCGCTGAGGACCGTCTGCGCGACGACCCCCACGCCGAAGGTGATCAGGATGGCCGTACCGAAGAATTCCGCGAGGGCTTCACGCATCGTGGGGTTATCCCGAGTGACTGACCGACTTCAGGTCGGCGCGTTGGTCGGCGTAGGAGGTGTCGAACGCGGCGACGCGCGGGTCGGGCGTCCAGCCGAGCCGCTGACAGGCGTCGGCATATAGCGCCGGCCACCAGTTCTCGTGCGTCGTGAGGCCGTCGCGCTGCCAGGCCGTCCAGTCCATGAGGACACGCGACCACGCGCGATCGCCGGCGCGCAGGGCCTCGGTCTGGCTCGGCATCGCCGAGACATACCACTGCTTGCCGATGCGGGCGTGCAGCACTTCGTCGGCCCAGTCGTAGTCCTGGAACGTGATGGCGAGCGGCGAGCCGGCCGCCTGGGCGATCTCCCACTCGTAGCGCTTGCCATGGCGCGGCATGAGGCCCTGCTCGATGAAATACAGGACGGCGTGGCGCTCGAGCGCGGTGATCTGCGTGTTCAGCCCGAGCGACCACGTGAAGTTGACGCGCACCAGCGCCGGCCAGTCGACGCCGAGGTCGGCAAACAGCACCTCACCCATCATCGCGTGGCGGGCTTCGTCCCACAGCTGCCGCGTCATGTCCCGCGTGTAGCCCCACGGCTTGCCGGTCGTCTCGACGATGATGCTGGCCATCATCTCGGGGACGTCGATCTCGCGCAGGCGCTTGTAGGCGAGCATCAGCAGCTTCGGCTCGGGCGGGAAGCTCGTGTCGTAGACGAACGCTTCTGCGTTGACGCCCATGTTGTAGGGATCGGAGAAGCGGGCATCACGGCGCGGCACCGGGTCGTACGGCCGCGGGGTGGTCGAGAACCGCGCCGCGGGACACGGCGGCGCCTCGCTCGCCGTCCCGTCGAGCCCGTGGGCGGCGGCCATGGCCAGGTGCAGCACCTCGAGCCACGAGGCCGACGGCTCCGACGCGGCGGCCAGCGCCTGCGCGGCCTCGCGCCCGGCGGCCAGCGCCTCGGCCAGGTCGAGCCGGGCATGCCGCAGCAGGTGCCGCGTCGGCGCATCGGCCAGGGGATGCGCATCGGCATGGAGCGCGGCACACGCCTCGTCCAGCGTCGGCAGCAGC
>NZ_JALHPM010000013.1:22283-60755 GCF_022842525.1 Luteitalea sp. | reverse complement strand
GGACGCAAAGGCCAGCCGGGCCCCTGCGGGGTCCCACGCCGGGTGCGACTCGCGGCCCCGCGTCGCCGTGACGCGCCAGGGCCGATCGTCGCCCTGACGCGCGCCAGCGGCCGCCGCACGCGCGTCCATGACCATGCCGCCGCCGTCGAGGGCACGCACCCAGATGTCGTCACTGCCCCGATCGTCCTGGTGGCTGGAGACATAGGCCACGCGGGTGCCATCTGGCGACACGGCCGGATACTGCTCGTCTGCCGGGGTATCGACGACGACCGCCACGGGCGGCGGTACGCCAGGAGACGACCCGTCGACGTTGATGGACATCAGACCCCATTGATCGCGCACGCGCTGCGCGAACACGAGACGACCGTCGGGGGTCCACGACGGGTGGCGGTCGTCGCCGGGGGTGATGGTCAGGCGGCGAGGGGGAGTCCCCTCTTCAGCCACGTAGAGATCGAAGCCGGTGCCGAGGTCGGCGGCAAAGGCCACGCGCCGGCCATCCGGCGCCCAGACGGGATCGCGCTCGACCGCCGCGGGCGTACCCTCCGGCCACGACGCGAAGACCCGCGGCTCCCCGCCATCGGGCCTCATGGTCCAGATCTGATCGAGCAGGGAGACGGCGATGCGGGTGCCGCCGGGCGCCCACGCCGGGTCACGGACGGCCGACAGTGGCCCGGCATCCTGCGCGAGCGCAGCGATGTGCAGGCCACCGGCCCCCAGGGCGATCAGCGTGACGAGCCGGCCGAGGCGAGAACCCGCGTGCATGCCGATCGGCCGTCCGCCGTGCGTCAGCGTGCGCTGACGAGTCGGCGAATGGTCTCCGCCAGCGCCCGCGCAGACAGCCCGTTGACGTCCATCAACTCCTCGGGGGTGCCGCTGCGCGGCACGCCGGGCACGGCCACGCGCTCGACGCGCAGGCCCTGGGGCGACACCGCTTCGCACACGGCATCGCCGATGCCCCCGGCGGAGTAGTGATCCTCGACCGTCAGGATGAGGCCGGTCTCACGACCGGCGGCCAGCAGCGTGGCGACGTCGACGGGCTTGACCGAGTAGAGGTCGATCACGCGCACGTGCACGCCTTCGGTAGCGACGGTCTCGGCGGCCTGCAGCGCTTCGAACACCGTCACGCCGGCGGTGACCACGGTGATCACGTCGGCCGCGGACGACCGGAGCGTCTTCGAGCCACCGACCGGGAAGCTGTCGGTGGGCTCGTAGATCACCGGCGTCTTCGGGCGGCTGGTGCGGACGTACGCCATCCCGGGATGCGCGGCGGCCTCGGCCATCAGCTTCTCGGTGCTCACCGCGTCGCACGGGTAGAGCACGGCGCAGCCCGGCACGCTGCGGAACATCGAGAGGTCTTCGAGCGCCATCTGCGAGGGCCCGTCCTCGCCGATCGAGACGCCGCAGTGGCTGCCCGCGAACTTGACGTTGACCTGGCTGATGCCCGCCATCCGCACGAAGTCGGAGGCGCGGGTCAGGAAGGCGGCAAACGTCGCAGCAAACGGAATCGCCCCGCGCGCCGCCAGCCCCATCGCCATGCCGACCATGACCTGCTCGGCGATGAACGACTGGTAGAAGCGCTCCGGGAACACCTTCTCGAACCGATCGCTGAAGGTCGAGTTCTTGACGTCGGCATCGAGGGCGACGACCCGGGCATCGGCGGCCCCCAGCTTCGCCAGTGACGTGCCGAACGCCTCGCGCGTCGCGACGAGCTCGCCCTTCGTGTACGTCGGGGGCTCGACCGGGCTGGACGCCTTCGGATCGGGTCGGGCGAGCACGCCCGAGGGACGCGCGATGGTCAGCGGGGCGGCACCGTCTTCGGGCACGAGCTGCGCCTCGAGTTCGGCCACGGCAGCATCGGCCTCGTCGGCCTTGAGCGCCTTGCCGTGCCAGCCGGGCTTGCCCTCCATCATGGAGATGCCCTTGCCCTTGAGCGTGCGCGCGACGAGGACCGAGGGCTTGCCCTTGGTGGCCCGCGCCTCGGCAAACGCGGCCTGCACCGCCGCGATGTCATGGCCGTCGACGACGATGGCGTGCCAGCCGAACGCCTGCCACCGGGCGGCGACATTCTCGGCGTCGTGGCCGAACTGCGTCTCGCGGCTCTGTCCGAGGCCGTTGAGGTCGATGATGGCGCACAGCGAGTCGACCTGGTGGAACTGGCCGCTCTGCGCCGCCTCCCACACCGAGCCCTCGGCCATCTCGCCGTCACCGAGCATCACGTAGGTCCGGTAGTCGCTGCCGATGCGGCGCGCGTTCAGCGCCGATCCCACGGCGGCGGCCAGACCCTGTCCGAGCGATCCGGTGGCCAGGTCCACCCACGGCAGGCGCGGCGTCGGATGACCTTCGAGGTCACTGGTCAGTTCGCGCAGCGTCAACGTGGCTGCCCGCGAGACGATCCCGACCTCGGCCCAGGCGGCGTACAGCAGCGGCGCCGCATGCCCCTTGGACAGGATGAAGCGGTCGTTGTCGGGCCGCTCGGCATCCTTGGGGTCGTACCGCATCTCGTCGCAGAACAGCACGGCGACGATGTCGGCGGCCGAGGCGCAGGTGCTCGGGTGGCCGCTGCCGGCCTTGGTGGTGCTGCGCACGGAGTCGATTCGCAGACGGGTGGCGACGTTGCGCAGGGCGGCTGTAGCGGGTGCAACTGACGGTGACACAAGGACCTCCGGGTCGAGCAGTCTACCACGCGGCCGTGACGGCGCCGGCCGGCCCGAGCGCATGCCAGGCGAGCCCGACCGGTGCACCGAAGGGACCTGCCCCAGCGGCCTCGGAGCTCACGGCACGGAGGATGCGGCGGGCCTCGGCCTGCTGCCCCGCGTCGTCGGGAAAAAGCCGCGTCAGGAGGCGCGCCGCGGCAGCGTTGCCTGCCAGGGGGTAGACCGGATCGGCGAGGCGACCGACCCGGCCGGCGCCCGCCAGCGAGGCCACCCGATCCTCGATCGCGCCCGAGGCGCCCTGCAGACGAGCCAGCGTCGTCCGGAGCAGCTCTTCGGCCAGATCGGGATAGACGTGGTCGTCGCGCCAGGCCGCCGCATCGAGCAGCGCATGCGCCAGCATCATCGCGTCGTCGAGCAGCATCGGGCCGCGGGCCTGGCCCTCGTCGAGGACGTGGGCGACACCGGATCCGCGGGCATAGGCCACGGGCGCGAGCAGTTCGAGGGCGTCGATGGCCTCCCGCGCGAGCTCGGGCCGATCGAGGGCGACGGCTGCGGCCAGCAACGCGCGGCAGGCGCGGGCACTGCTGTCGACGAGCACGAGGCGCGGCGTCCCGGTCCACGGGCGCCAGTGCCCGTCAGGGCGACGAAAGGCGCGCCGGAGGCCGTCCACCAGTCGGTCGAGGCGGGCGACCCACTCAGGGAGGGGCTCGAGCGAGACGGCGCGCGCGAGGACGCCGGCCCACTCGGCCTGATCGTCCAGGCGAGCCACGGCCAGGCGGTCGTCGACCGACGGCACCAGCGCCACGACCCCGTCGGCCCGCCAGTCCGGCGAGGCGCCATCGAGGGCGTCGATGGTGTCGGCGGCCATGGAGGCCCAGGCCGGGTCGGCCATGGCCGTGGCGTGGGCGAGGGCGAAGAGCGCCGCCGCGGCCGACGGCACGCCCGCCTGACCGCACGCGCCGGTCGATGGGTCCCGCGTCGCCGAGAGGGCCGCCGCGATGGCGTCGAGGGCGGTGTCGTCGTCGGCAAAGTCCGCGGCGGGCTCTGCCGTGGCCGACGGGAGGATCCACTGCCCGTCTCGCGCGGCGAAGGCCCGGGCGGCCTCCCTGAGGCGGGCGGCCAGCCCGTCGTCGAGGTGGCTGCCGCCGGTGAGCGTGTGGCCCTCCGGGGTCAGGACCAGCAGCGAGGGCCAGTGTCCCAGGCCATAGCGGTCGGCGATGTCGGGGCGGCGATCGGCGTCCACGCGGACCGGGACGACCGTGTCCGCGATGGCGGCGACGACATCGGGCCTGGCGAAGACGGTCTCGTGGGCGCGCGCCGACGCCGGCGACCAGCCCGTGTCGAGCAGGAGCAGCACGGGCCGACGTCGTCGCTGCGCGTCGAGGAACGCGGCCGTCTGCCACGGCTGCCAGTCGATGGCGGGCACGGTTCTATAATGGCGCCCAGATGGCTCATCGCATCACGCTCATTCCTGGAGATGGCATCGGGCCCGAGGTCAGCGCCGCCGTCGTGCGCATCATCGAGGCGGCGGGTGTCGCCATCGAGTGGGAGGAGCACGACGCGGGCATCGTGGCGTTCGAGCGGACGGGCAGCACGCTGCCGCAGAGCCTGCTGGATTCGGTGATCCGCAATCGCGTGGCGCTCAAGGGGCCCGTGACGACGCCGGTCGGCGAAGGGTTCACGAGCGTCAACGTGGGCCTGCGCAAGGCCCTCGACCTCTACGCGAACCTGCGTCCGGTGACCAACCTGCCCGGAGTGCCGTCACGGTTCCAGGGCGTGGACATGATCATCGTCCGCGAGAACACCGAGGACCTGTACGCCGGCCTGGAGAACGAGATCGTGCCCGGCGTGGTCGCCGGGCTCAAGGTGATCACCGCGGTCGCCAGCGAGCGCATCGCCCGGTTCGCCTTCAAACACGCCACCGAGAACGGCCGGCGCAAGGTGACCGCGATCCACAAGGCCAACATCATGAAGCAGGCCGACGGCCTGTTCCTGCGGTGTGCGCGAGCGGTGGCCAAGGAATACCCGGACATCCAGTACGACGAGAAGATCGTCGACAACGCCTGCATGCAGCTGGTCATGCGGCCCGAGCAGTTCGACGTGCTGCTGCTGCCCAACCTGTACGGCGACATCGTCTCGGACCTCGCCGCGGGACTCGTGGGGGGCCTCGGCGTGGTGCCGGGCGCGAACCTCGGCGAGAACTCGGCCGTGTTCGAGGCGGTGCACGGCAGCGCGCCCGACATCGCGGGACAGGACCTGGCCAACCCGACGGCCCTGCTGCTGTCGGCGCTGACCATGCTGCGCTACATCGGCGAGCGCTCGTCGGCCGACGTCATCTTCGGCGCGGTGAGCCGGGTGCTGGCCGCGGGGACGACGCTGACGCGCGACCTCGGAGGCAGCGCCACGACGACCCAGTTCACCGACGCGGTCGTCCGCGAGATCGCCGCGCACCGGTAGTCGCGGCGCGGCTGCGCTACACTCGTCAGCCGTGATAGGCGACGACCTGCGGCAGGCGGTGCTGGCGCGCGACGACGTGCGGCGCCTGTACGAGCCGCCCCACGGCGATCCGGCAGCACTCGCCCGGATCGAGGGCTACCTCGAGGAACTCCGGGCCACGCAGCGCCACTCGATCTACCGGGCCCTCAAGCATCCGCTCTACCCGATCCTCCGCAAGGTGGAACGCGTGCCCGAAGGCCTGTCGCACCTGCGGCAGGCGCTCGACACGGGGCGCGTGGTCTACGTCTCGAACCACAAGAGCCATCTCGACTACCTGATCGAGCTGCTCATCATCGAGGACCACGACTTCCGGCCACCGATCATCGCGGCCGGCATCAACCTGTTCGGCGGGGCGCTGGGGCTGCTGCACAAGCACGTCACCGGCGCCATTCCGATCCGGCGCGGCGCCCGCGACGCGGCGTACCTGGTGACGCTCAAGGCGTTCGTCGCGGAGTTGCTGCAGACGCACGACCTGTTCTTCTACCCCGAGGGCGGCCGCAGCTACAGCGGCGAGCTGAAGAACGCCAAGACCGGCCTGTTCAACGCCGTCGTGCTCGCCGAAGTACCAGTGCTGCACATCGTGCCGGTAGCCATCGCCTACGACCTCGTGCTCGAGGATCGCATCCTGGCGCCACAGGTGACCAAGGGACGCCAGCGGCCGTTCTCGCGCGAACTCGCCGAGATGGTGGGGACGGCCGTGGGCTACCAGTCCCGCGCCTTCGTCACCTTCGGAAGGCCCGTCACCCTCGCCGGTGGCGAGGCGCACTCGCGGCGCGACGTCATGGACCTCGCGCAGCAGGTGCTCGGCGCGGTCGGTCGCCTGCACAAGGTGTTGCCGACGGCGCTGGTCGCCTCGGTGATGCGGCCGTCGATGCCGCGCACCGCGCTGGTGTCGGAAGTGCAGCGCCTGATCGACCGGCTGGCGGCGAGCGGGGCCAACCTGGAGACGACCGACGCCGCGGCGGCGGTGACGTTCGCGCTGGCCGCCTTCGAGGAGCGCGGTGTGCTGCAACCCGAGGGATCGATCGTGCGCGTGCGCGATCGGTTCGTGCTGCGCTACTACGCCCGTCAGCTGAAACACCTCCTGGATCCGAAGCGTCAGACCGCAGAGGGATGATCGACGCCCTCTCGAAGGCGATGTTCGGCGCACTGGCCGGCAGTGGCGCCCTGAAGGCGATGGCCAGTCGCTACGGCATGCGTGGGCGCCGCGGCTTCGCCAGGCGCTTCGTCGCCGGCGAAACCATCGACGAAGCGATTGCGGCGGCGCGGGCCGTCGAGGCGCAGGGGCTGGTGCAGACCCTCGACCTGCTCGGCGAGAGCGTCGCCACCGTCGAGGCAGCCGGGGCCGCCACGAACGCGTACCTGGCGATGCTGCCGCGCATCGCCGCCGCCGGCATCGGCCGCAACATCTCGATCAAGCTGACGCAGTTGGGGCTCGACCTGTCGCTGGACGACGCGGGCGGCAACCTGCGGCGGATCCTGACCCTCGCGCGCGAACAGGGCTTCTTCGTCCGCGTCGACATGGAGAGTTCGGCGTACGTCGACGCCACGCTGACGCTCGTCGAACAGGTCTGGCGCGAGGGACACACGAACGTCGGCGTCGTGCTGCAGTCGGCGCTGAAGCGCAGCGAGGCGGACCTCGACCGTGTGCTCGCGCTCGGCGCGCGTGTGCGGCTCGTGAAGGGCGCCTACAAGGAGCCGGCCAGCGTCGCGTACCAGTCGAAGGCCGAGGTGGATGCCGCCTACGTGCGCCTGCTCGAGCGGCTCCTGCCGCACGGCCAGTTCCCGGCCATCGCGACGCACGACCCGCTGATGATCGCGCACGCGCGCCGGATTGCCGCCGCAGCCGGGCTGGCGGCGTCGGCCTTCGAGTACCAGATGCTGTACGGCGTGCGGCGTGATCTGCAGGCGTCGCTCGCCCGCGAGGGCTTCGGGGTCCGTGTCTACATTCCGTACGGGCGCGAATGGTTCCCATACTTCATGCGTCGTCTCGGCGAGCGCCCCGCCAACGTCGCGTTCGTGTTGAAGAGTCTGGTCCGCGAGGGCTGAGCTCGCCCATTCCCGCCCGCATTCGCCCACTCGACCGTGCCTCCACGCCCTGCGCCCCGGCGCTGGCATGGTCCTCGCTTTCTCTCCTGTCGTTCGCTCGTCGCCATCCACAGCGTTCAACCGGACGAGGGCACACGCGTCGGCTCCCCAGCGCCCGCGAGTCCCGAAGCGAGGAAGGAGAAGCACCATGGCCAGTGAGGCCCAGGCCACGCAGTTCACCACGACGTTCCCGGCGGTACGCGCGCGGGGGCGCTCCGTCACCGACCACACGGCCCGTGTCGGCACGTGGCTTCGCCAGGCCCTGTGCGGGCTCAATGGCCATGATCGGTATCTGCACGTCGACGGCAGGCGCGTGACGCTCCGCTGCGTCGGCTGCCAGCACGACTCACCGGGATGGGAGACAGGCGACCGCGCCTACCAGCGCACGTACGCCGGCGATCCGCTGCGTCACCGCATCCGGCAGTAACAGCTTACGCACGTGATCGACGCGCTGGCGCCCCACCCAGGGCGCGCCGGCGCCGAGCGTGGCTAGCCGAGGAATTGCCGGGCGAGGGCGGCCAGCGTGTACGCGCACTCGTCGACGCTGGCGAGTTCGACGTACTCGATCGGGCCGTGCAGGCCGGCGCCGCGCGGGCCGAAGATGACCGTGGGGATGCCGGCGGCGCCGAAGATGGCGGCGTCGGTCCAGTAGCTCATGCCGCTGATGCGCGCTTCGAGGCCGCGCGCCTTGCCGGCCACCACGAGCTGTTGCGGCAACTCCGCCGCCGGATCGAGATCGTACCCGGGTCGTTCGACCACCAGCCGCACGTCGGCGCGGAACTCGGGGTCGTTGTTGCGGAGCACGGCGAGCATCTGCTCGACTTCGTGCAGGGCGCGGGCGCCATCCTCACCGGGCAGCGTCCGCCGCTCCATGAACAGGCGGCAGTGCGCCGGATAGATGCTGGCCTCGGTGCCGCCCGCGATCGTCGAGGCGTGCAGCGACCCGCTGCCGAGCAGGGGATGCGTCGGCCGTGCCCGCAATTCCTGGTCGAAACGCTCCAGCACCCCCAGCACCCGCCCCATCGCGAGAATGGCGTCGCGGCCCTCCTCGGGTCGGCTGCCGTGCGCGGCCTTGCCGTAGGTCTGCAGCTCCAGCCACGCGAAGCCCTTGTGGGCCACGCCGACACTCAGATCGGTCGGCTCGGTGATCACCGCGCCATCGGCGCGCCAGTCCCGCACGAGGGCATCGGCGCCGAGGCTGCCGTACTCCTCGTCCACCACGCCGGCCACCAGCACGCGGCCCTTCGCGAGGCCCTCGGCCGCGAGCAGCCTGGCGGCACCGACGCAGGCGGCCAGCCCGGACTTCATGTCCTGCGTGCCGCGCCCATACAGGCGCCCGTCACGCTCGATCGGGGTGAACGGGTCGTCCATGCCGTCGACCCCGACGGTGTCGAGATGCCCGCACAGCAGGAGGGTCGGCCCGGGCTGGGCGCCCTCGAGCACGCCGACGACGTTGGGGCGGCCCGGCTCGACGTCGGTTTCCGTGACGTCGAGGCCGGACTCGCGCAGACACGCCGCGAGGCACGCCGCCGCCTCGGCCTCGCCCGGGGCCCCCGGCACCAGCGAGGGATTCACCGAGTTGATCGCGACCAGGTCGCGCAGCAACTGGCGAGTGCGTTCCATGTCAGGGCTTCCAGCGCGCCAGGAAGATGTTGGTGTCGCCCCGGGTCTTCTGGTTGCGGTTGGACGCGAACACGAGCTGCGTGCCGTCGGGCGAGAACATCGGGAACCCGTCGAAGTCCGGGTGGTGCGTCACCTGCTCCACCCCCGACCCGTCGGCGTTGATGAGGAACAGGTCGAAGTTGCGGCCCTTCAGGTTGTGCAGGTTCGACGAGAAGATCAGGCGCTTGCCGTCCGGGGTCCAGAACGGCGCGAAGTTGGCCGCCCCGTTGTCGGTGATCTGCCGCAGGTTCGAGCCATCGGCGTTCATGATGTACAGCTCGGTCGAGGTGGGCTTCCACAGGCCCTCCTTGAGCAGCGTGAAGTACTCGACGAACTCCGGGGAGCCGGCCTGCGGGTGGCGCCCGCGGAAGACGATCTGCGTCCCGTCGGGCGAGTAGAAGGCGCCGCCGTCGGGCCCTGGCAGGTTGGTCAGGCGCTTGACGTCGGACCCGTCACCGGCCATGGAGTAGATCTCCATGTCACCGTCGCGCACGCTCGTGAAGACGATGCGGCCGTGCGGACCGACGGTGGCTTCGGCGTCGTAGCCGGGCGAGGAGGTGAGCGCCCTGGTGCCACTGCCGTCAGCCTTGGCCGTGTAGATGTCGTAGCCGTCGAAGATCGGCCACACGTACCCCCGCGCCATCGACGGACGGTCGGGACACGCCGGTGACTTGCCGTGCGTCGAGGCGTAGACGATCTGCTTGGCATCGCGGCTGAAGAAGCCGCACGTGGTGCGGCCCTGGCCGTTGCTGACACGACGGACGTCCGAACCGTCGATCTTCATCACGTACATCTGGTCGCACGCGACCGGGTCCGGTGACGACTGGAAGATCAGGTGACTGCCATCGGGCGAGAAATACGCCTCCGCGTTCTCGCCCTTGTCGGTGAGCATGCGGATGTCGGCGAGATGGGTCTCGAGCGAGGCCAGATTCTGCGGCACCGGCGGCAGGGCCGCCGGCTGCTGGGCGATCAGGAGCACGTCCGGGCGCAGCAGGCCCGCCGCCATGAAGGCGACGGTCGCGGCCGCGAGAGTGAGGCGAGCATTCATACGGCCGAGGATAGCATCCGCGGCTGCTACGATGCCCGGGTGACCGACCGTCGGACCGCCGTGATCACGGGTGCCTCCTCGGGGATCGGTGAGGCCTGCGCGCGGGCCTTCGCCAGCGAAGGCCTGCACGTCGTCCTCGGGGCCCGGCGGGAGGCGCAGCTGGCGCAGGTGGTCGACCAGATCGTCGCGGCCGGCGGCGCGGCCACCGCCGTGCCGTGTGACGTCACCGACGCGGCCCAGGTCG
Source organism: Luteitalea sp. (assembly GCF_022842525.1). NCBI lineage: Bacteria > Pseudomonadati > Acidobacteriota > Vicinamibacteria > Vicinamibacterales > Vicinamibacteraceae > Luteitalea > Luteitalea sp. The sequence goes on along the minus strand of NZ_JALHPM010000013.1, from coordinate 50,563 downwards.
AGCGCCTCGTGACCGCCGCCCTCGACGCGACCGGCCGCCTCGACGTCATGGTCTGCAATGCCGGGCTCGGCTACAACGGCCGGCTGGACGAGACCGACGCCGACAGCATGCGCCGCCTGATGGAGGTCAACTTCTTCGGGACGTTCCACGCCGCGCGGGCCGCCGTCGCGCACTTCCGCCAGGCCGGGCGCGGGCATCTCTTCATCGTGTCGTCGATCGTCGGGCGCAAGGGCGTGCCGCGCATGGCGGCCTACGCCGCGACCAAGTTCGCGCAGGTCGGGCTCGGCGAATCGGTGCGCGCGGAACTGGCCGGCACCCGCGTCCACGTGACCCTCGTCTACCCGATCAGCACCGAGACCGAGTTCCGGCGCGCCATGGTCAGGGAGTGGGGACTCGACGTGTCCGGCGCCGGTCCCCGCCAGTCGCCGGAACACGTGGCGGCGACCATGGTCCGGGCCCTGCGCCATCCCCGCGCCGACGTCTATCCGATGCGCCTGTCGCGCCTCGTGCCGGCCGCCTCGGCGCTGCTGCCGGGACTGGCCGACTGGGTCGCGACCCGATTCAGCCGCACGCCGAAATGACGACGACCGACGCCGACGCGCTGGCGCTGGCGCGAACGATCGCCGAGGCCGTGCGAGACCGCGGCGGCCGCGCCCTCGTCGTCGGCGGCTTCGTGCGGGACACGCTGCTCGGCCGCCCGTCCAAGGACCTCGACATCGAGGTGTTCGGGATGCCGGCCGACGATCTCAAGGCATTGCTCGCCCGCTGGGGACCGGTCAACACCGTCGGCGAGAGTTTCACGGTGTTCAAGGTGCAGGGCCTCGACGTGTCGCTGCCGCGGCGCGAGTCCAAGGTGGGTCGAGGCCACAAGGGATTCGCGGTGCATGGCGATCCGGCACTGCCCTTTGCCGAGGCGGCCCGCCGCCGGGATTTCACGATCAACGCCATCGGCTGGGATCCGTTGACCGATGCGTACCTCGATCCGCACGGCGGCCGCGCCGATCTCGACGCCCGGGTGCTGCGGATGGTCGATGCGCAGACGTTCGGCGACGACAGCCTGCGCGTGCTGCGGGCGCTGCAGTTCGCCGCCCGCTTCGACTGCGCGGTGGAGGCGACGACGGCGCGCGTCTGTCGCGCGACCCCGCTCGACGACCTGCCGGCCGAGCGCGTCTGGGGCGAGCTGGAGAAGCTGCTGCTGCGCGCCTCGCGGCCGTCGCTGGGCCTCCACCTGGCCCGCGACCTCGACGTCGTGTCACGACTGTGGCCGACGCTCGAGGCCCTGGCGTCCTGCCCGCAGGATGCCGAATGGCATCCCGAAGGCGATGTCTGGACGCACACGTGCCTGGTCGTCGATGAAGCGGCGACGCGCAAGGAGACGTTCACGTATCCCGAGCAGGTCGCGCTGATGGTGGGCGCGCTGCTGCACGACATCGGCAAGCCACTCGTCACCGCCCTGATCGACGGTCGCATCAAGTCACCTGGCCACGAGAGCGAGGGCGTGCCACTCGCGACGGCGCTGCTCGACGCCTGGCAGGTCCACACGCTCGAGGGTTACCCGGTGCGGACCCAGATGCTCGGCCTGGTCGCCTGGCACATGCTGCCGGGCGCGTGGTGGAAAGCGTCGGCGCCGGTGTCGGACGGGGCGTTCCGGCGACTGGCGCGCAAGGTGGACATGGTGCTGCTGGCCCGCCTGTCGCAGGCCGACTGCAACGGCCGCGGCGGCGTCTTCGACTGCTCGTTCGGGCAGTGGTTCCTCGATCGCGTGCACGCGCTCGGCGTGGAGCATGCGCCGCCGGCCCCCGTGCTGCTCGGACGCCACCTCATCGCCCTCGGCGTGGCTCCCGGTCCGGCGATGGGCGAGGTGCTTCGCGCCGTCTACGAGCAGCAGCTCGACGGCCTCGTGACGACGCTCGAGGACGCGCTGGAGGCCGCGCGAAGGCTCGTGGCCCCGGGCCCGCCGGAATCGGGCCTGTGACGGGGCGAGTCAGGCCAGCAGGTCGGCCAGCGCGGCGAGTGACACGTTCCCCCCACTGAGGACCGCGACGACCGGGCCTTCCCGCGCCCAGTCGGCCAGTCGCGGCAGCGCGCCAGCCACCGAGGTGGCGCCGCTCGGCTCGATGGCGAGGCGGGCCGTGTCCCAGAGCAGGCGGGCAGCCCCGACGATCTCCTCGTCGCTGACGGTGATCACCTCGTCCACGAACGCCTGCACGTGCAGGAAGTTGAGGACGCCCGGACGCACAGCCATCAGGCCGTCGGCAATGCTCTTCACCGACGACAAGGTCACGGGCATGCCCGCCGCCAGCGACTGCGACATCTTGGGCGCCCCGGCCGGCTCGACCCCAATCACGCGGATCGACGGGTCGGTCAGCTTGATCGCGGCAGCCACCCCGGAAATCAGGCCACCACCGCCGACAGGCACCACGACCGTCCGCACGTCAGGCACCTGCTCGACGATTTCCAGGCCCGTCGTTCCCTGGCCCTCGACGATCGGCAGGCAGTCGAAGGGCGGCACGACGACCAACCCGCGCTCACCGGCGAGCGCCTCGGCGCGGGCCTGGCGGTGAAGGGTGGTCGTCCCGGCGAACAGGACCTCCGCCCCCCAGCGCCGGGCCCCCTCGACCTTCACCAGCGGCGCCGTCTCTGGCATCACGATCACCGCCGGCACGCCGAAGCGGTGCGCCGCGAAGGCCACCGCCTGCCCGTGGTTGCCCGAGGAGTAGGTGATGACGCCGCGGGCGCGCTGCTCCGCCGTCATGCGGGCGAGGTAGTTGAAGGCGCCGCGAATCTTGAAGGCGCCGATCGGCTGCATCTGCTCGCACTTGACCTGCAGCGGCACCAGCGGCGCCAGGTCGAGCACGGGCGTGCGACGGGCGACGCCCTCGATGCGGGCGGCGGCGGCGCGCATGCCTTCCAGTGTCGCGAGCACGGCTAGGCCCGGCCCTTCGTCGAGCGTGATCGGTCGGCCTGCAAGACAGCGGTGTCAGGGCGTGTGCGCGGGAACGAGGGACCGGCCATGCCGAATTCTAACGGGTCGGCGCTCCCCGCCTATACTTGCAGCGATGCGCGCCGCCTTCCGTGCCCTGCTACTCGTCAGTGTCTGCTTACTGGCAGCGCCGGCCGCCGTGTCGGCCCAGGTGACCGCGCCGCCGGGTCCGTTCGTCATCGACCTGCGGGGGGCGTACAGCAGCGTCGGCCGCTCCGAGGAGCTGGCGTCGCCCCGGGGCCTGGCCCTCGGCGAGCTGCCCAAGTCGGTGCTGGGCATCGACGCCGGCGTGCACGTCTACCCCGTCCGGGGCAAGGTCACCCTCGGCCTGGGTGCCTCGCTGCTGATGATCGGCGGCACACAGACGCCGGGGGAACCGGAGGAAGGCGCCGTCGACGCGCCGATCACGCCCGGCGACTTCCGCGTGCGCGGCATCGTGCCGCAGCTGTCGTTGAACTTCGGGTCGAGCCGCGGCTGGAGCTACATCGGCGGCGGGCTCGGGTTCTCGCAGCTGAAGGCCGGCCGCGCCGAATCGGACCTCACCTACAGCCCGCAACTGCTGACGATCAACGTCGGCGGCGGGGCCCGCTGGTTCATCAGCGAGCACATCGCCTTCACGCTCGACGGTCGCTACTACCGCCTCGCCGCGAAGCCGCTCGAGGCCGACTACGTCGGCAACCCGGTCGTGACGATGTTCGTGTTCAGCGCCGGCCTGGGCTTCAAGTAGCCGTTCAGCGTTCACACGGTAGCCGTCGGACGTGTCCGACGGTCAGAGGTGCTTCTTGAAGAAGGCGAGCATCGTCGGCCACGCCTGCTCGGTGGCCTTGAGGTTCGCCCCGCCCTGCCCGGACTGCGCGCGCAGGAACCCGTGGCCGGCGCCCGGGTAGATGTGCGGGTCGAACACCTTGCCGAGCTTGCCCATCTCGGCCTTCGCCCCGTCGATGGTCGCGTTCACGCGCGCGTCGTTCTCGCCGTACAGGCCGAGTACCGGGGCCTTGATGCCGGCCAGCGTCGAGAGGTCGGCCGGGGACCCGCCGTAGTAGACGACCGCCGCGTCCAGCCCCGCCTGCTTCGTCGCGTACATGAAGCTGGTCGACCCGCCCCAGCAGTAGCCCACGGTGGCCGTCTTGCCGTTGGCGGCAGGGAGGGCGACGCCGTACGCGCGTACCGCGTCCAGCTTCGAGACCACCTCGTCCGGCGTCAGGCCGCGCACACCCGCCACGACGTCGTCGCGCGACGCGAAGGCCTCGGTGCCGCCACCGTTGGGTCCCTTGCCGGTCAGCAGGTCGGGGGCGATGGCGATGTAGCCGTCGGCGGCGAGCTGGTCGGCCACCGATCGGATCCAGTCCGACAGGCCGAAGATCTCGTGAATGACCAGGACGACCGGCGCCTTGTCCTTGCGTTCGGGATAGGACACCCAGACGCGGAGCTTGCCGCCCCCGGCCAGGGCGATGTCGGCGTACTCCCCGTGCCTCGGCGAGGCATTGAGGCGAGCCTTGGCCTGCTCCTCGGCGGGCGGCAGGTGGGCGGCCCCCGCCTGGACGGCACCGGCGGCTGCCGCGGCGACCGCCTCCATCGCATGGCCGGCGTGGGGATCGGCCGCGGCGGCGGCCTGGGCCGCGCCGGGACGAGCCGTGGCGATGAGCACGGCAGCAAGCACCGCGGTGATGACGGCGATCTTCATGACGGCGGGCTCCTTACGCATCGTGGCGCTCCTGCTCCTGCTGGGCGAGACGCCCGCGGCGCAGTTCCTCGAAGAGACGGGCGATGTTGCTCGACACGGATCTGAGCGACGGCGCCCAGCCCAGCGCGTGCGCGCGCGGGCTGCGCACCCGCTGGTCGAGCGCCAGCGCGTCGGCATACGGGCCCGACTTGGCGCGCGCCTCCGCGATGGGCATGAACCGGATGTCGGGCGGATGCGGCCGGTGGGCCGCGATGGCATCGGCGATGGCCCGCACCTGCTCGTCGGCTTCGTCGGTGGCGTGAAAGATGCCGCGGCCCTCGTCACTGCCGAGCACGCGCACGTACAGGTCCGCGAGATCGCGATCGTAGACGAGCGGCCAGTGGTTCTCGCCGGTGCCGACGATGCGCATCAGGCCGTTCTCGGCCGAGGCCAGCAGGTCGGCGATGATGCCGCGTGACCCGCCGTACACGACGCCCGGTCGGATGACGGCCGCACGCAACTGATCGGTGCCAGCGTCCAGCACCAGCTGCTCGTGCGCCGGACGCCAGGCGACGAGTTCCGGTGGCGCGACCGTCGCGGTCTCATCCACCGGCTCCGGCGTCGAGCCGAGGACCCAGACTCCAGACGTGTAGATGAGCGAGGCCGAGCCGCGCTCGCCGGCGTGCTTCGCCAGATCGATCAGGGTGTCGAGGGCGATGCGTTCGATCTCGACGCCCTTGGGCGACGGCTCGAAGGCCGCGTGGATGAAGCCCTCGCAGGTCGAGGCTTGCGTCCGCCACGTGTTGGGATTGCCGAGCGTGCCCACGGCGGCATCGATGCCGCGCTCGGCCAGACGACGCGCCTTCTCCTGGTGCCGCACCAGCGCCACGACCTCGTGCGATGCGCGCTGCAGCGCATCGACCACCGCCGTCCCGACGTAGCCGGTGGCTCCGGTTACGAACACTCGCATACGAGCTGTCGCCTTCCTGTGCCTGCCCGGCGCGGACGCGCAGGGTGCGTCGCCCCCACCGGGGACGTCATTCTAGCCCGCTTCCGCCGGCCCCGGTCCGGGGCCTTTTTGAGCTCGTCCGTAGCGGACCCAGCCCGACCGGCGGTCAGATGTTCCACAGGCAGCGTTCGTCGTAGCAGGTGATCATCCCGTCGGTGCTGACCTTGAGCACGGCGCCGAAGCGGCCGGCGGCCTGCGCGGCGGTGGTCCTGGCGCCCTCGGAGACCCAGGCGTCGCCGATCTCGCCGTGGGGATGCATCAGAATCGCCCCGGCGGCGATGAGCGTGCCCTGGGCGTCCACCACCGTCGCCCCATCCAGGCTGGCCAGCGCCATCAGCACGGTCTCGTCCACATCGTCGAGCGTGCGCCCACGGAGCAGGTAGTGCAGCGGCCGGCGCAGCCCTTCGCTGTCGCCGCGCGCCGGGGCGGGGCGGTCGAGTCGATCGATGGGGGCCACCAGCGCATTGGCGGCGTCCGGGTCGTGCAGGACGACGAGCAGGGCGCCCTGTCGGGCGTCGGCCATGTCCAGCGCGCACTGGAACAGCTTCTCGGCGATCGGCCGCGAGCCGACGGCCTGCAGCCACTGGACGTACTTGGCCTCGACGTCGAGCAGGTGCCACTCCGCGTTGCGGAAGGTGAACACCAGCGCGCCCTCGGCAAACACCTTGATCTCGTGCGACGGACTCAGGACGATGCAGGTGTCCCGGGTGCCGAGCGTGGCGGCGGCGTGCTGCCGGTAGGCCGACGGACAGGGCGACGTGATGGCCATCATCGGGTGGATCTCGCGGGCCCGATGCGTGATGTCGATGATGTCGAGCAGCAGGCCATCCTCCCCGATCAGGAAGACGGTGCGGACGCCGTCACACAGGCGATAGAAGCTCTTGGTCGCCGTCAGCGGCTGGCCGTACAGCCGCGCCGCATGGTGCCGGGGATGCGGCGCATCGTCGCCGAGCATCAGCACGCCGGAGGAGATCGCGCGGCTCTCGTAGCTGGAGAGGGCCGCCACCCGCAACACCTCGATGCAGCTGGCCAGGCGATCGGCGCGGTTGCGCTCGGCGCCGGCCGTGTAGGGACGACGATCGAGGAAGGCCGCCACGTAGCGATCCTCGATCAGGCCCTGGAAGAGATCGGCGCGCGAGGCGAGCACGGCGGGATCGAAGATCGTCGTGTAGCGGGCCGACAGCACCTCGCCGATGGCACGGGCCACGCGGAGTTCGTGCGCCGTGAACGGCTGGGCACGCGGCACGTGCAGGATGTGCCGGGTGCCGAACCATCGCAGGACCAGTTCGCAGGGGTCGTCGGTCGGCTCGATCGAGAGCGTGCCGATGGAGGAGTCGGTCAGCGACGCCTCGAGTTCGAGCGTGGCTCTCGCGAGAAAGCGCTTGAGCGCACTCTGAAGCAGGCTGTCGTACAGCGCGCTCGCAGCGAAGATCGGCGGCACTGGCATGAGCGTCCACTATCATAGGCGCCCAATGGCCTCCGGCCCCCGCGGCTCGACTCCGCCCCGTGGCGAGACAGCACCCGTCCGCGCCACGCTGATCGACTTCTTCGAGGATGCCACCCGGCGCACGGGTCCCTTCCTGGTGCACGACGACGGCTACCGGACCTGGTCGTTCCGGTATGACGAGGTCGGGGCGGCCGCGCGCGGGTTGGCGGCGCGCCTGCATGCCGCCGGCCTGCGCAAGGGCGACGCCGTGCTCCTCTGGGGCGAGAACCGGCCCGAATGGATCGTGGCGTTCTGGGCCTGCCTGCTGCGCGGCATCGTCGTGGTGCCGATCGACTACCGGTCGGCACCGTCGCTGGTGGACCGCATCGGCGGGCTGGTGTCCGCGCGCCTGCTGCTGGCCGGCGAGGACGTCGACCATGCCGCGGTGACGCTGGACCTGCCGCGGTGGCCGCTCGCGGCGTTGCTGCGCGCGGGCGAGGGGGGTGGTGACGGCCGGCTCGGAGAGCCGGCCCTACCCAAGGACACACCCGCCGTGGCGATCACCGCCGACGACACCGTCGAGATCATCTTCACCTCGGGCGCCACGGCCGAGCCGAAGGGCGTGATCATCACGCATCGCAACGTGCTGGCCAACATCGTGCCCATCGAGCGCGAGATGGCGAAGTACCGACGCTACATCGGGCCGTTCTCCCCGATCCGCTTCCTGAACCTGCTGCCGCTGAGCCACATGTTCGGCCAGGCGATGGCGACCTTCGTGCCGCCGATGCTCGGTGGCACGGTGGTGTTCATGCGCAGCCTCGCGCCGGCCGACATCGTGCGCCAGATCAGGGCCCGCCGCATCTCGGTGCTGGTGTCGGTCCCCAAGATCCTCGACGTGCTGCGTGAACACGTCAGGCATCACTTCCCCGAGACGATGGCCGTGCAGCCCGTCGCGGGATCGACGATCGCGCCACTGCCGAAGGAGAAGTGGTATCGACGGTGGTGGCGCTTCCGCGCCGTGCACCGTGCCTTCGGCTACAAATTCTGGAGTGCCGTCGTCGGCGCCGCGCCACTGGACCCGGCGCTCGAGGAGTTCTGGGGCGGGCTCGGCTTCCTCGTGGTGCAGGGCTACGGCCTGACCGAGACCGCGCCGATCGTCACGCTCAACCACCCGCTCAACGCCCGCAAGGGCAGCGTCGGCAAGCCCATTCACGGCGTCGAGGTGAAGATCGCCGAGGACGGCGAGATTCTGGTCCGCGGCGACAACGTGTCGCAGGGCTACTTCGGCGGCGCCGCCGACACGACGCGGACCCTCGAGGACGGCTGGCTGCACACCGGCGACATCGGTGGCCTGGACGAGCAGGGGCGGCTGTACATCCAGGGCCGCAAGAAGGAGATGATCGTCACGCCGGACGGGCTCAACGTCTTTCCGGAGGACGTGGAGCGCGCGCTGCTGGCGCAACCCGGCGTGCGCGATGCCGCGGCCGTCGGCCGCCGGCAGGACGGCGAGGAGCGCGTGCATGCCGTGCTGGTGCTCGACGACCCGGCCGCGCTGCCCGGGGTGCTCCATGGGGCCAATGCCCTGCTGGCCGACCACCAGAAGATTCGGAGCGGGTCGGTGTGGACCGGCGGCGACCTGCCGCGCACCGAGGGGACGCGCAAGCTGAAGCGCACCGCCCTGCGCGCGTGGGTGGAGGCGGGCGAACACGCCGATGCCCGCCCCGTGGTGGGCGGTGACCCGCTGCAGCACGTGCTGGCGAAGTTCACGCGGGGCCGGGACGACATCGACGACGAGACGCTCGTCGACGCGCTGGCCCTGAGTTCGCTCGAGCGGGTCGAGTTGCTGATGGCCCTCGAGCAGCAGTTCCAGACCATCGTCGATGAAGGCGCGTTTGCGGCGGTGCGTACGGTGGGCGACCTGCGGGCGCTGGTCACCGTGGCCGACCGGGCCGTCCCCACGGCCCCGTCGACGGCGGGGCCGGGGGGCGCGCCAGGGCCTGAGCCGGCCGGGGGCCCACGCCGACCCTCCCCGCGACAGGGCGCCGATGGGGCGCCGTTCGATTTCCCGCGGTGGAATCGGTCGAGGCCGGCGTACTGGGCGCGCCGCCTCAGCCTGCCGACGTGGATTCTGCCGCTGGGGCGGGTCTTCGCCTGGGTGAAGACCGAGGGCCTCGAGCACCTGGAGGGCCTCGAGGGGCCGGTGGTGTTTGCCGCCAACCACCAGAGTCACATGGACACCCCGGTGATCCTGATGGCGCTGCCGCGCCGCTGGCGCTACCGGACGGCGGTGGCGATGGCCAAGGAGTTCTTCACGGCGCACTTCCACCCGGCCGGGCAGCCCCTGAGTCGCCGGGTGACCAACGGGCTGAACTACTACCTGTCCTCGCTGTTCTTCAACGCCTTCCCCATCCCGCAGCGCGAGGCGGGCACCCGCCACACGCTGCGGTACATCGGGCAGCTCTTCGGCGAGGGCCAGTCGCTGCTCATCTTCCCGGAGGGCAAGCGGACGATGGCTGGCGAGATCAACGAATTCCGGGCCGGCATCGGCATGATTGGCGCGAGGCTGGGGGTGCCGGTGATCCCGGTGCGGCTCGAGGGTGCGGACCGCCTCCTGCACCAGAAGGCTCGCTTCCCGACCCCGGGTCGCGTGGTGGTGCGGTTTGGCCCCCCGATCCACCTCCAGGGCGACGACTACGCCGCGCTGGCCCGGCAGGTCGAGGAGGCCGTGCGAGGGCTGTAGCTACACCTCGGAGCCGTCCCTGTGGGACAATGCGCTGTTGGAGACGAACTGATTGAGCAAAGACGATCTGATTGATGTCCAGGGAACCGTCACGGCCGTGCACAGCGGCGGGCTGTACCGCGTGCAGTGTGACTCCGGCCAGGAAGTGCTCGCCCAGCTGAGCGGGCGGATGCGGCGCTTCCGCATCAAGGTGGTCCCGGGCGACCGCGTCACGGTGGGTGTGTCGCCGTACGACCCGGTCCGCGGCATCATCACCTTCCGCGTCCGCTGATTCCACGCCGGGAGGGACGCCTCATCGAGGCGGCCGCGGTCTACTCCCCGAATTCGCGCGCCAGCGCGATCCATTCACCGTCGGGCGCCAGCTGCTGGTACTGCTGCCAGAGGGGTCGTGCGTCCTGCGAGCGGCCCAGCTTCTCGTAGGCGACGGCGAGATAGAAGCACGCATCGGCCGATTCCGGCCCGAGCTCGAAGGCGCGCGCGTAGCAGCGCACCGCCTCGGCGAACCTGCCCGCATCGTGGTGGGTGTGCCCCAGGTTGAACCAGGCCTCGAAGGCATCGGGCGCGAGGGTCAGGGCCTGTTCGTACAGGGCCGCGGCCTCGGGCAGGTGGCCATCGGCGTAGTGCAGATTCCCCAGATTGATCAGGGCCGGCACCAGCGCGGGGTCGAAGGCGAGCGCCTCCCGGTAGGCCTGCATCACCGCGCCGCGGGAGTGGCCCGGCAGGCCATCGATGGCCGTCGCCCGCTCGAAGGCCTCCTCGGCCCGTGACGTGTCGACGGGCGAGCCGGCCAGCGCCTCGGTGCTGCGCGCGGGGCGCGGGGCGAGGGTGACCACCCGCGCACGGCCTCCTTCATCGCGAGGGGCGGTGCCATCGAACAGCGTCAACTGGCCCTGACGCGCCGCCAGTTGCTGACGGACGATGGCCTTCAGCGGCGTGCCGAGCCCGAGCGCGTCATGCACCTCGCGCAACGTCGCCAGGTCGGCAAACGAGTACATCGTCTCGCCCTGATCGCGAATCGGCTGGACCAGCCGCCATTGCGCCAGTGACCGCAGATGGTCGTCGCGCAGCGCGGGGAACCTCGTGCGCACCACGCGCGCTGGCACCCGGGCGTCGGTCATGGTCGCAGCGTAGCAGAACCACCCTGCGTTCGATGTGGCTCTTCGAGTATCCTGCCGCCCATGTTGCTGGCGGGTGATCTCGGGGGCACCAAGACACAGCTCGGCTTGTTCCGCCCGACGGGGGGACGCCCGGAACTGCTCGACGTGCGCGAGTACGTGACGCTCGACTACGCCGGCCTGTCCGAGATGATCGGCGCCTTTCTGGCCGGGACGAGCGTGCGGCCGCAGGAAGTCCAGGTGGCGTGCGTGGGCGTGGCGGGGCCGAACATCAAGCAGGTGGCCAAGCTGACCAACGTGCCGTGGGCCATCGACGGGCGCCAGCTGATGGCGGCCACGGGCATCCGTCGCGCCTGGATCCTGAACGATGTGGAAGCGATGGCCTACGGGGTGCCGGCGCTGCGGCCCGAGGAACTGAAGGTGCTGCAGGCCGGTGAGTTCAACGCCGATGGCAACGCCTGTCTGATGGCGGCCGGCACCGGGCTCGGTCAGGCCATCCTGGTGCGGCAGCACGGCCGGCTCGTCCCGTCGGCGTCGGAAGGCGGTCACGCCGACTTCGGGCCACGGGGCCGCCGCGAGATCGCGCTGCTCGAGTTCCTCACCTCGCGCTACGGACGCGCGACCTACGAGCACGTCATCTCCGGCAAGGGCTTCATCAACCTGTTGCGCTTCACCAGCGACAACCGCTCGCCCCTGCTCACCGAGGTCGACGAGGACGATCTGCCGGCCACCATCACGCGCCTGGGCCTCGAGGGTTCCGACCCCCACTGCGTCGAGGCCGTCCAGCTCTTCCTGTCGATCTTCGGCAGCGCCGCGGCCAATCTCGGCCTGCAATGCGTGGCCACGGGCGGCGTCTACCTGGGCGGAGGCATCCCGTCGAAGATTCTGCCGGCCTTCGACCTGCCGCTGTTCATGGACGCCTTCCACGACAAGCCGCCGATGACCAATCTCGTCGAACGGATGCCCGTGGCCATCGTCCTCAATCGCCAGACCGGCCTGCTCGGCGCGGCCGTCTACGCGGCGACACTGGTCTCATAGCCATTCAGAATTCAGGATGAAGAATGAAGCGCGCAGCGGGCAACGCCTCGCGTCCGCGCCACTTACAGCCCTGCACGGCCAGACACCGGGCCGTGTCGGCCCGCACTGCATTCGAACTCCAAGTAAGTGGCGCCGCCCCGCGGGAGCGTGGCGTTGCGCGCCCCGCGCTACATTCTGAATCTTGAATTCTGAATCGCTGGGCCCTGCCCCGCGAGACCCTGGCCAGTGCCCGCCCCGCGCTACATTTGGAATCTTGAATTCTGAATGGCTGGGTCCTGCCCCGCGGCAGCGTGGCGTTGCTGGCCCCGCACTGCATTTTGAATTCTGCATTCTGAATTCCGTAGGCCGAGTGGCGCCCCCGGGACGAATTCCTCGAGTTCCCGCCTGTCGCGCCGCACTGGCCGGGACGAACCGGCGGTGCGGCTGTTGCATCGCCGTCGTGTCCATCGGTAGCATCACGGCGGCAATCACTACAGTCGCCTGTTCCAGATCGGTGCGGGCGGGCTGCGTTCTTTCACTCCGGGGGAGTGTTCCTTATGGCAATCAAGCGCTGGCTGGCTTCCACGCTGGCCGTGCTCTCGTGTCTCGCGCCCAGCATCGTCCGGGCCGCTGACACCGGCTCGATCTCTGGCGTCGTCTTCGACCAGGGCGGGCAACTGGTGGAGGGGGCGACCGTCCGGCTGACCGGGGCTCCGCTGCCGGGTGAGCGCGTGGCCACCACCGACAGCAACGGCGCGTACCGGTTCCCGCTGCTCCTGCCTGGCAGCTACGTCCTCGAAGTGAGCAAGCAGGCCGCGGGAACGGCCAAGCGGGCCGTCACGGTCCAGGTGGACGTCGACACGCAGGTCGACATCGTGCTCGGCCTCAACCTGGACGAGACGATCGAGGTGAGCGCGGCGGCGCCCGTGGTGGACCTGCGGACCACGGAGGTCAACTTCAACTACGACGCGCAGCTGATCAAGGAACTGCCGTTGCAGCGGACCTACGCCGGTCTCTTCCAGCTGATTCCCGGCGTGGCGGAGAACAACGCCGGCACGGCCGGCCTGGTGAGCGGCGGCGCCAGCCGGCAGGACAACACGTACCTGATCGACGGCGTCAACATCACCAACCCGGGCTTCGGCTACCTGAGCACCGAGGTCAACGAGTTCGACATCGCCGAGTTCAACGTCAAGCGCGGCGCGATCTCGGCCGAGTTCGGCCGGTCGTCGGGCTTCGTCACCAACGCGGTGACGCGATCGGGCACCAACCAGTTCCGCGGCGGCGCGCGCTTCGAAGCGATTCCGGCGGCCTGGAACGCGAAGAACGAGGCCACCAACATCCGCAGCACGACGGACCGCTGGATTCCGTCGTACGCCCTCGGCGGCCCCATCCTCGAGAACAAGCTGTTCTTCTACACGTCGGGCCAGCAGATCACGTCCTCGACGTCGGGCCGCGTCAACAACCTCGGCCCCGTGCCCGACAGCGAGAGCACCACGCGCGAGTTCTTCGGCAAGCTGACGTTCGCGCCGGTGCAGTCGCAGTTCTTCAACGTCGGCTATCGCGTGCGCCCGTCCGAGACGGCGTTTGCCGGCGTCGGCGTCAACGACTCGCCGGAGGTGGCCACCGATTCGGAGGGCACCAACCGCGTCGCCACGGCGACCTGGAACGTGTTCTTCGGCCAGCGCAACTACATCGAGGCCAAGTACCTGCGGCTCGATGAAGAAGGCGAAGCCGTGGCGCGGACCGACCTCGGCTACCGGCCGGCGTTCAGCCTGGCGAACATCCGCCAGATGGGCTACTTCGTCGATCCGGCGACGGGCTTCCGGTACGGCGGCGCGGCCCTGCTGCTCAACCGGCAGAACTACGCCCGCAACGAGGTCCGCGTCAATTCCGGCACGCTGGTCAATCTCGGTCGGACCTCGCACGACATCCGCGGCGGGTTCATGTACGAGGACACGCTAGAGGACCTGACGCGCATCGCCAACGGCTGGGGCCAGATCACCCTCGTCGAGGCCGGGCGCCGCTACCAGGGGCAGTACTACCCGACGCAGAACCCGCAGCTCTCCAAGTCGCGCACGTACAGCTTCTTCATCCAGGACAACATCCAGATCGGCAGCCGCCTGGTGATCAACGCCGGCATGCTGTTCAACAAGGACGAGTTCGCCCAGCAGATCGGCGACACGCGCAACACCTTCCTGACCTTCGACTACGGCGACCAGCTGCAGCCGCGCATCGGCCTGAACTACAACATCCGCAAGGGCAAGGGCGACAAGGTCTACGGCAACTACGGGCGCTACTACGGCAGCGACCAGAAGAGCAGCGCCCGGGCCCACGCGCCGCTGCGCCTGGTGCAGAACACGCCGTTCTTCGACGCCGCCACCGGGGCGCTGATCAGCGACACGACGAGCCCAAACACCACGGGCCGCGTCATCCTGCCCGGTCTGCAGCCGACCTACACCGATGAGTGGCTGGCTGGCTACGCCACGCCCCTCGGCGGCAACTGGGGCCTCGACGTCTTCTATCTCGATCGCACAGCCAGGGACTTCATCGAGGATCAGCCCAGCGTGCTGCCGGCCTCGACCTTCGTCGTCGACAACCTGACGAATGCCCAGCGCGACTACCGGGCCCTGACCGTCGAACTGACCCGGCGCATGGCGAATCGGTGGAGCACGACCATCAGTTACGCGTGGAGCGAACTGGAAGGCAACTTCGACCTCGACTACGCGGCCGGCGCGGTCTTCAACACGTCGTCCATCCTGCAGGACGGGCCGGGCGTGTTCGTCGAGGACGACTTCCGCTACGGCAAGCTCGGCGAGGATCGCCCGCATGTGCTGAAGCTGTTCGGCACCTACCAGATCACCGACGCGTTCTCGCTCGGCGGCTACGTCCGCGCGCAGAGCGGCACGCCGTGGGAGCGCCGCGTGCAGGACTGGTACTCCGGCTACCGGCTGCTGCTGGAGCCGCTCGGCACCAACCGCAACGACTTCTGGACCAACGTCGACCTGCTCGCGGCGTACAACCTGCGCATCGGCGGCCGCTTCGTCACGCGCCTCGAGGCCCGCGTGCTCAACCTGTTCAACGAGCAGACGGCTCTCAGCCGCGACAACCGCGCCTTCCTCGACCCGCGGACGCGGCAGTTCAACGGCAGCCAGGTCGCCGGCGACCCCGCGAGCTACACCCGCGCGCTGATCATCAACACCAACCAGCCGAACCCGCTGCTCGGGTCGGCGACCAGCTACGCCCCGCCGCGCCGCCTGCTGCTCATGGCGCGGGTGGACTTCTAGGCGAGGGACAAGGGACAAGGGGAAGAGTCACAAGGGATAGCAAGGGACAAGGGGCAGGGACGCAAGGGACAAGGGACGTCGCGTCTCTGCCTCTTTCGCCCTTGTGCCCTGTCCCTGACCTTGAAGTCCTCAAGTTCTGAAGTTCCGAAATTCTGCAATTCTGCAATTCCATGGAACTCGGCCTCACCACCTTCGGCGATCGCTTTGCCGATCCACACACCGGGCGGCTCGTGAGCGAGGCGCAGCGGATGCGCGATCTGCTCGAGGAGGTCGTGCTGGCCGACGAGGTCGGTCTCGACGTCTATGCGATCGGCGAGCATCACCGCAGCGACTTCATCGTGTCGGCACCGGCGGTGGTGCTGGCGGCCGCGGCCGCCCGGACAGCGCGTATCCGGCTGGCGAGTGCGGTCACGGTGCTCAGCTCGGACGACCCTGTCCGCGTCTACCAGCAGTACGCCACGGTCGACCTGATCTCGGAGGGGCGCGCCGAGATCATCGCGGGCCGCGGCTCCTTCATCGAGTCCTACCCGCTGTTCGGCCAGGACCTCGGCGACTACGACGCGCTGTTTGCCGAGAAACTCGACCTGCTCCTGCGCGTGCGTGCGTCGGAGCGCGTGACGTGGCACGGACGGCATCGTCCGTCGATCGACGACCGCGGCGTCTACCCGCGCGCGGTGCAGGCGCCGCTGCCGGTCTGGGTCGGCGTCGGCGGCACGCCGGCGTCAGCCGACCGTGCCGGACGCCTCGGCCTGCCGATGACCCTCGCGATCATCGGCGGCATGCCGGCACGGTTCCGGCCGTTCGTGGACCTGCATCAGGACGCCGCCGCTCGGGCCGGACATCCGCGGCCTCGCCTGGCCATCAACTCGCATGGCTACGTCGCCGAGACGTCTCAGCAGGCGGCCGACGAGTTCTTCCCGCCGTACGAGGTGGCGATGTCGGGGATCGGCCGCGAACGCGGCTGGCCGCCGATGACCCGCGACGCCTTCGAGGCCATGCGCGCCCCGCACGGCGCGTTGTTTGTCGGCAGTGCGGCCGAAGTCACCGACAAGATCCTGCGGCAGCGAGAGATACTCGGCTTCGATCGCTTCCTCCTGCACGTCAGCGTCGGCACCCTGCCGCACGCACAGGTGATGAAGGCCATCGAGCTGTTCGGGACGCAGGTCGCCCCCGCGGTGCGGCAGGCGCTCTAGCACAGGCTCAGGGCTCAGGGCCTGGGGCTCAGAAGAGCGGCTCAGGGCTCACGGCTCAGGGCGGGTCTCCGCGCAACTCCCGCAATGCACCCGCCGCTTGCGCGTAGGTCGGGTCGATGCGCAAGGCGTCCTGCAGCAGCGCGATCGCCTCATCACGCCGGCCCTGCTGCGCACGCAGCACCGCGAGGTTGAAGCGAGCCGTCGCGCGAGTCGGGTCGAGGCGCGCCGCATCCTCGAACAGCGGCGCCGCGCCCGCGGCATCGCCGGTGCGGACGCGCATCAAGCCCAGCTTCTCGGCGACTTCCGCGTCGCCGGGCGCGTTGCGACGATAGACAGACAGCAGCCACTCCGCGAGCGCCACCTGCCTGGCCTCGGCGGCGGCGAGCGCACGCGCACGGAGCAAGGGCAGGCCCTCGGGCGTGACGCCGGCGGCCAGCACGTTGCGGGCGAGGCCTTCGTCGCCGTTCTGCCAGTGCGCCAGCGCGACGTCGAGACGGTATCGCTCGCTCCGTGCCGTTGGCGCACCGGCATCACCAGACGCCTGCAACTGCGTCAGCAGCGGCAGCGCGTCGCCGCCCTTGCCCTGCGACAACAGCACGCCGGCGAGCGCGAACGTGACGTCCGACACCTCGGGATCGAGCCGGTGGGCCTCACGCAAGGCCTTCTCCGCGCGCGGGAGATCGTTGCGCGCCTGCCACGCGAGGCCGGCGCGGAACCAGGAGATGCCCGGCGCGGGATGACGTGCCACGGCACTCGCGAGCCACTGCTCGCCCTCGGCATCCCGACCGGCGTCGATCGCGATGACCGCCATCTGCGTGTCGGCGTCTGCCTCGCCACGCTGGAACGGCAGCGACACGAGGCCGGCCAGCATGACCGCGGCGGCCACACTCAGCGCCAGGACCGCCACGCGACGCTCCGCGCGGCTGAGCGCCGCGTGCCGCATCGACGCGAGCACCCCGACGTGGATGGCGCCGATGACCAGCGCCGGCATGCGGTAGCGATCGACCACGAAGAACACCGCGAGGCTCACCAGGTAGATGGGCAGCACCCAGCGGAACCAGCGCCACGCCGCCCGATGCGACTCGGGCACGATGAGGTGGCCGCCGATGGACATCGCCAGGCCGAGCGGCAGCAGCAGCCAGGCGCCGACGGGCATCAGCCACAGCAGCGGCGTCTGCTCACGGAACCAGGCGTGGCTGACGTTGACCGGCAGTTCCCACGAGTGCGTCGTCAGCCAGGACTTCCAGGCCAGCAACCGCAGCGCATCTGCAGGAGACCCGCGCCACCAGTCCAGCGATCCGCGCACGAAGAATCGGGTGACCTCGTCCATCGACATCGGTCGCCCCTCGGCCTTGACGGCGACCTCGTGCATGTCCAGTCGCTGGCCCTCGATCGACGGGCGGATGCCCTCGACGACCGTGTAGGTGCCGTTGGCGGCGGCGTGGTTGCCGATATAGAGATTCAGGCTGCCGTGCGACGGCAGGACCTGCCAGTGACCCGTGGCGATGGCCGTCCGCGCGGCGAACGGCAGCAGGACCATCGCCACGCCGAGGCCCCACACCGCGACGCGGCGCCACACCGAAGCCAAGGGGCGAGGCGTGGCAGCGGCCGCTGCCGGCGCCCAGACTGCCGCAGGCAGGCACAGCAGCGCCAACAGCCAGGCATTGGGTCGATTGGTGGCCAGCAGCGCCAGCGCCACACCGCACCACAACCAGGCGCGGCCCGACGACTGCTGCAGCGCACGCGTGAACGCCAGAGCGAAGCCGGAGACCAGCGCCGCGTCCAGCGCGGACTGCAGGATGAGCGCCTCCTGCAGCGCCACCACGCTGGTCAGCATCAGGGCGCCGCCGGCGGCGAGCGCGGCGCGCAGACGCCTGTCGTCCGGCACCCAGAGCCCGGCCGTCCGTGCCGCCAGCCACACGGCCAGCGTCCCCACGAGGGCCTGCAGCACGAGCACACCGGCGACACTGGCCCCCGTGACCGCCTGGGCGAACGCGAGCCAGTAGATGTAGAGCGGCGAGACGTAGGACGGCGTGTTCGAGAGGAACAGGTCGCCCCCCACGACGCGCTGGGCGAGCCGCCAGTAGACACCGGCGTCGAGCTCGCCCACGGGTTGCAGCAGGGGATGCGGCGCCAGCGTCAGCGCCAGGGTGACCTTGACGAGCAGTGTCAGCCCGAGCAGCGCCGCGATCCACACGCCCGGCGGCGTGCCATTGTCCGTGGGCGCGAGTGAGCGACGACGCGGTCGAGGCACGCAAAGAGGGTACCGCGCGAGGCGGTGACCTATCGCACGCGCCGCCGGAGCCTGCGATGACCGACCATGCCGACCACCCCGGCCGTCAACATCAGCATCGTGGCCGGCTCAGGGACGGCCTCGAGCGTGAAGGCGCGGTCGCGGCCTCGCCAGATGTCGGTCGTGCCGTTCTGCACCTGCAGTGTGCTGTCGTCACCGCCGGTGCCGCTGAACCACGCCCACAGCACGGAGCCTGCCGGGGCCACCGAAGAAATCGACAGCCAGTACGGCACCAGACCGTTCGCCGCGAATCCGGCCGGCAGGTGTCGGCCGAGAAGCTGTACACACTCGTCTTGAACCCGCCAGCGAGGACCGTGCCCATGTAGGCGCTCGTCACATCGCCGAACGTTACGGTCTGCTCAGACAGGGCCGCGCTCGCCGGGTGACCGGCGTCATCGGCGAAGAAGCGGAAGGTGAAGTCGGTGGAGTCCGGCGCCGGATAGTCGGTGTTCGAGAGATCGACGTAGCCGCCGACGAAGGAGATGCGATTGATCGTGCCGAGTCGGCGCCTACAGCATCAGCGCGAGGGCGCGGGCGTCGGCCGGGCGTTCCGCGGGCACCGGCGACAGCGTCTTCATGATGGCGTCGCTGAAGGCCTGCGGGATGTCCTGGCGGACCGTGGCCAGCGGCTCGGGGCGCTCGCGGAGCATCGCGCCGAGCAACTGCGGCAGCGTCGGCGCGAGAAACGGCGGCGATCCCGTGGCCATCATGTAGACGAGCGTGCCGATCGTGAACAGGTCGCCGGTGGCCGAGGGCTTCTCCCCCATCAGGACTTCAGGCGCCACGAACGGCAGCTCGGATTCGCCGAGGGCCGTGCCCCGCAACGCGCCCTCGCTGGCCGTCCCCAGCAGGTCCTGCACCTGGCTGACACCCCCGGACGACACCAGCAGGCGCTCCTCGCCATCTTCGTTCGAGAGGCGCGTGGCCAGCGGCGTGATGCCGCAGATGAAGGCGCCGCGCCGATGCAGCGCCGCGACGCCATCGATCAGTTGTGACGTCAACGTCGCGAGCACCTCCCACGGCAGCGGCCCCTCGGTGGTCAGCCGCTGCAGCAGACTGTCACCGAGCACGAAGTCGGTGACGACATACGCGTAGTCGGGCTCTTCCCCGTAGTCGCTGACGTGCATGACGTTCGGGTGGTTGACCTGCATGGCGCGCGCCTCGCGGATGAACCGTTCGCGGGCCGCATCCCAGTCGGCGACGTCCTCGCGCCGAAGCACCCGAATCGCCACCGACGTCCCGAGCGCCTTGTGTGTGCCGATGTAGATCTGGCTCCCGAGACGGCCCTTGCTGACCGGCGCGCCGAGCTCGTAGCCCCGGATCACGGGCGCCGTCGCCGGTCGCGGCACGGCGCTCGCACCGCCGCTCATGGCATCACGCAGCGCGGCGGCCAGCGCCTGCATCGAGGCCGGCCGGTGCGTCGGGTCCTTCGCGAGGCCCTGCAGGACGACCGCCTCGAGCGCCGCGGGGATCGCCGGCGCCAGTTCGCGCAGCGGCTGCGGCTCGCGCATCAGGTGCTTGGTGATCACCACGAAGGGGTCGTCGTGGTCGAACGGCGGCCGTCCGGTCAGCAGCTCGTACAGCATCGCCGAGAAGCTGTAGATGTCGGACCGGGCATCGACCTCGTCGCCGCGCAGCTGTTCGGGCGAGGCGTAGGCCACCGTGCCGAGGAACTGCCGGTCCAGCGTCAGCTTGAGCGCGCCGGCGATCTCGCGGACGTTGACCAGCCCGAAGTCCACGACCTTGTAGGCGTAGCGCCCCGGCATGTACTCGTGGCTGACGACGTTGGCCGGCTTGAGATCGCGATGCACCACGCCGGCGTCGTGGGCGAGCTGCAGCGCGCTGCACAGGGCGGTGGCGATGTCGAGGACCTCCTCGACGGGCAGCTGACGGTCGAGGGCCACGCGTTGGAGCAGGCTGGGGCCGTTCAGGTACTCCATCACCAGGAACGGATGGCCCTGCGCGTCGACGTCGTAGTCGAGGACACCGACGATGTGGGGGTGGCGGAGCTGGGCGGCGGCGCGGCTCTCGCGAAGGAACCGCTCCCGCAACGAGGCATCGTCAGGGGTGCTGAGGACCTTGACCGCGACATCGTCGCCGAGCAGGATGCGTCGGGCGCGATAGACCGCCCCCATGCCGCCACGGGCCAGCAGCTCGAGAATCTCGTAGCGGCCGTCGAGCACCTCGCCTGGCGTGAGCACGCGGACGGAATCTCCTATGATGCCACTCGAGGACTGTCCACTCCGGGCAACGCCCGCCCATGGTACCAGAGGCCCCATGCTGCGCCCCCTGTTCCTGTTCGTCCTGTTCGCCTGTCTGACGCCCATGACCACCGACGCCCAGACCGCCGGCGCTCCCCCGGGACCGCGTCCCGGCGCGGCCGACCCCATCCGGTACACGCTGCGCTTCCCCGATGCCGCGCGCCACTACGTCGACGTCGAGGCGTCGTACCCGGCCACCGGGCAGACGCGCCTGGAACTGATGATGGCCGTGTGGACGCCCGGCTCCTACCTGGTCCGGGAGTACGCCCGCCACGTCGAGGGCGTCGAGGTCGTGCAGCCGGCGGGCGGCGCGGCCCCGGTCAAGACGCGCAAGAACCGCTGGGCCATCGACACCGGCGGCGCCCCACGCGTCACCGTTCGCTATCGCGTGTACAGCCGCGAGATGAGCGTGCGGACCAACTGGGTCGAAGCCCGGTTCGCCCTGGTGCAGGGCGCCGCCACCTTCCTGACGCTGGTGGACGGCCTGCAGCGTCCGCACCACGTCTCGCTGGAACTGCCGCAGGGATGGGCCCGAGCGATGTCGGGCCTGCCCGAAGGCAGCGGCACGCCGTCGACGTTCGTCGCGGCCGACTTCGACACGCTGGTGGACAGCCCGATCGTCGCCGGGGACCTGAAGGTCTACGAGTTCACGCGGTCGGGCAAGCCGCACTATCTCGTCAACGTCAACGAGGGCGGCACCTGGGACGGTGCGCGGGCCATCGGCGACGTCGAGCGCATCGTCGCCGAACACGAGCGGATGTGGGGCAGCCTGCCGTACGACAAGTACGTGTTCATCAACATGATCACGGAGGCCGGCGGCGGCCTCGAGCACAAGAACTCGACGGTGCTGATGACGTCGCGCTGGGCCATGGGCACGCGGCCGTCCTATCTCGCCTGGCTGAACCTGGTCAGCCACGAGTTCTTCCATGTATGGAACGTCAAGCGCCTGCGCCCGGTGGCGCTCGGGCCGTTCGACTACGAGAACGAGACCTACTCGCCGAGCCTGTGGATGTCGGAGGGGTTCACCTCCTACTACGGCGACCTGTTGGCCCGACGGGCCGGGCTCGCGTCCGACGCCGAGTACTTCGGCAACCTGTCGGGCGACATCCGCGCGCTGGAGACGACGCCGGGACGTCTCGTCCAGCCGGTGACGCAGTCGTCCTACGATGCCTGGATCAAGCAGTACCGTCCCGACGAGAACTCGCCCAACACGACGATCAGCTACTACACGAAGGGGCTGGTGATCGCCGTGCTGCTCGACGCACGCATCCGGCTCGCCACCGGCAACCAGAAGTCGCTCGACGACGTGATGCGGCTGGCCTACCAGCGGTACTCGGGGGCCAGGGGGTTCACCGAGGCGCAGTTCCGCGCCGTCGTCACCGAGGTGGGCGGGGCCGAGCTGACCGACGTCCTCGCACGGGCCCTCGACACCACGCAGCCGCTCGAGTACCAGCCGCTGCTCGATGCCTACGGCCTCCAGTTCGCGCCGGCCGACAGCCTGGCGACGCGCGGCTGGCTCGGCATCACGACCCGTGTCGACGCCGGGCGTCTGCTCGTCAATCAGGTGCGCCGTGACACGCCGGCGGCCGCCGCCGGCCTGAACGTCGACGACGAGATCATCGCCATCGGGGACTACCGCGTCCGCGCCGACCAGTGGGAGCGTCGTCTCGAGCAGTACCCCCCGACCACGGCGGCGACGTTGCTGGTGGCGCGACGCGACCAGCTCATGAAGATCGAGGTGACGTTCGGGCAGGAGCCTGGCAACGCGTGGCGCCTGGCGCCGAGGGTCGCGCCGACCGCGGCGCAGACGGCGACGCGCACGGCCTGGCTCGGTGGCACGCCGTAGGCTCGACCGCCAGCCGCGTCAGACCGGACGCGGCTGGACGTTCACCCAGAGCGACAGCGCGAAGTAGTAGACGGGGTAGGCGAGGCTGGTCCACAGCAGCCAGGCCGGCACGTCCGGCAGCCACCAGATCATCAGGACCATCTGGACCGCCCAGATGGCGCCGAAGACGAGGGTTGTCCGCATGAGGGTGGTCGTGCGCGACGGGTAGACGTACTTCAGCGGCACGAAGACGAGACCCGCGAGGATCGTCAGGACGACCGCGGTGGTCGTGGCCGGCCACCGCCACGCGACCGCGTACACGGCCATGAGATTCCAGTAGGACGGCCACCCGGTGAAGTAGTGGTCGAGCGTCTTGGCGTGCAGGTTGGAGAAGCCCAGGCCGCTGGAGATCAGCACGGCGGCGACGGCAATCGAGCCTGGCACACCGGTGAGCAGGTGCTGCTCCCACAGGATGGCCAGCGGCACGAAGACGTAGGTGAGGTAGTCGACGATGTCGTCGAGGCGGGCGCCGTCGATCCAGGAGGCGTAGCGACGAACGTCGGCGGCTCGGGCGGCGAATCCGTCGGTGGCATCGACGACGACGGCCAGGCTCAGCCAGAGCAGGGCCGACCTGGGATCGTGATCCCAGGCGCTCCGCAACGCGAGCCAGCCGATGAGCGCCCCGGACGCCGTGTAGGCGTGGACCGCAAGGGCGGCTGCGCTGCGGACGAGGGACATGGTCCCGGGCTGCTAGATCGCAGCCATCCGGCGATCGAGTTCCGCGACGGCGGCCTCGATCTGGGTCTTGCGGATCGGGTGCGTCGTGTTGTCGAGCTGACGGGTCAGCTCGGCCTTGGCGAGACGCAGCGACTCGCGGGCGCGCAGCTTCTCGGGGTCGACACCTGCGGCCAGGCCGCGCCGACGCTTCTCGTGCTCACGCGCGTCGAGTTGTTCCTGCAGTCGGGCTTCGGCATCGACAAGCCCTTCACCAGCGTCACTCATTCAGGTCTGTCCTTCCTGTCCGGCCGCCTGGCCGGTGGTCAACGTGAGAGGATAGTCGAAAAACAGGGCGAAAAGAGCAAAAAGCCCGAAACGCCCGAAAAGGGCGGCCCTGAGCCGAAGGCGCAAGAGACCAATCCGTGGCACGACGCAGCACAGGATCGACAGGAGCCGTTCGGGGCGAGCCACGCCGACCCTCGGCCCTCGAGCCTTTTCACCCGGTCGTGGCACGGTGGTTCGAGACCTCGTTCCCCGAACCGACGGCCCCCCAGGTCCAGGGCTGGCCGGTCATCGCGACCGGCGCCAGCACCCTGCTGCTCGCGCCGACCGGCAGCGGCAAGACGCTCACCGGCTTCCTGTGGTGCATCAATCGGCTGATGTTCGAGCCGCCTCCAGACACGCGGGAGCGGTGCCGCGTGCTGTACATCTCGCCGCTGAAGGCCCTGGCGGTCGACGTCGAACGGAACCTGCGCGCGCCGCTCGCGGGCATCGGTCGCCTCGCCCGCGAGGACGGCCTGTCCCACCACGTGCCGGAGGTGGCCATCCGCACCGGCGACACGCCGGCCGCCGAGCGCGCACGCTTCCAGCGCCGCCCGGCCGACATCCTGATCACGACGCCGGAGTCGCTGTACCTGCTGCTGACGTCCAACGCCCGCGACGTCCTGCGCGACATCCACACGGTGATCCTCGACGAGATCCACGCGATGGTGGCGACCAAGCGCGGCGCCCACCTCGCGCTGTCGCTCGAGCGCCTCGAGGCCATCGCCCGCGGGCCGATCCAGCGCATCGGCCTCTCGGCCACGCAGCGCCCGCTCGACGAGGTCGCCCGCTTCCTCGGCGGCGCGGAGCGCGCGCGGACAGGCAAGGCGACGGCCCGTTCGGAGAACGGGCCCTACCCGGGGCAGGCCGACGCTGTGGGTAGGGCCGACGCCATGGGTAGGGCCGGCTCTCCGAGCCGGCCGTCATCGTCAGACCTCCCGTCGGACAAGTCCGACGGCTACGTGTCGGACATGCCGTCGGACGACGACGCCGCGGCATCCGATATCCACGACCAGTTCGCGGGCGAGGCCGACGAGCCCACGTACCGTCCAGTCGCCATCGTCGACGCCGGCCGCCGACGCAACCTGTCACTGCGCATCGAAGTGCCGGTCGAGGACATGGCGCGGCTGACGCAGGTCGAGGCCATCACCAGCGGGCCTGCCGCCGCCGGTCCACAGGCGCCGTCGATCTGGGCGGCGATTCATCCCCGGCTGCTCGAGGTAATCCTCGCGCACACGTCGACGCTGCTCTTCGTCAACAGCCGGCGCCTCGCCGAACGGCTCGCCGCCGCCATCAACGAACTGGCCGGCGAGACGCTGGTGCGGGCGCACCATGGATCGCTGGCCCGCGAACAGCGCGTCGAGATCGAGGACGCCCTCAAGGCCGGACGCCTCCGTGGTCTGGCGTGCACCTCCTCGCTCGAGCTCGGCATTGACATGGGCGCCGTGGACCTCGTGATCCAGATCGAGGCACCGCCCTCGGTGGCCAGTGGCCTGCAGCGGATCGGCCGGGCCGGCCATCGCGTCGACGCCACCAGCGCCGGCCTGATCTTCCCGAAGTACCGCGGCGACCTGCTGGCCTGCGCCGCCGCTGTCCGGGCGATGCGCGAGGGTCGGGTCGAGTCGACGCACATGCCGCGCAATCCGCTCGACGTGCTCGCGCAACAGATCGTCGCCATGGTCGCCATGGACGACTGGCACGTCGACGACCTGTTCGCCCGCGTCCGCCAGGCCGCGCCGTTTGCCTCCCTCGCCCGCGCCATCTTCGACGGCGTGCTCGACATGCTGTCGGGCCGCTACCCGTCGGACGAATTCGCCGAGCTGCGGCCGCGCATCACCTGGGATCGCGTCGCGCACCGCGTGACGACGCGCGAGGGCGCCAAGCGGGTGGCCGTGGCCAACGCCGGCACCATCCCCGACCGCGGGCTCTACGGCGTCTTCCTCGCCGGCGCGCCCGTCGGCACGGCCCGCGTCGGTGAGCTCGACGAGGAGATGGTCTTCGAGAGCCGGGTCGGCGAGACCTTCCTGCTCGGCGCCTCGTCGTGGCGCATCGAGGACATCTCCCACGACCGCGTCACGGTGTCGCCCGCACCGGGACAGCCCGGCAAGATGCCCTTCTGGAAGGGCGACGGCCCGGGGCGTCCGCTGGAGTTCGGCCGCGAGATCGGCGCCCTCGTGCGTCAGTTGCGGCGCGAGTCGCCCGACGAGGCCCGGCAGCGACTCGAGGCGCACCACGATCTCGACGCACTCGCCGCCGTCAACCTCGTGCAGTACCTCACCGAGCAGGAGGAGGCGACCGGCGCCGTCCCTGACGACCGCACCATCGTCATCGAGCGCGTGAAGGACGAACTCGGCGACTGGCGGTTGTGCCTGCTCTCGCCACTCGGCGCCCAGGTGCTCGCCCCGTGGGCGATGGCCGTGTCGTCGCGGCTGCGCGAGCAGATGGGCCTCGACGTCGAGACCATGTGGGCCGATGACGGCTTCGTCGTGCGATTCCCGGAGACCGACGAGCCACCCGACCCGCAGTGGCTGGTGCCCGACGCCGATGAGATCGAGGCGCTGGTCATCCGGCAACTCGGCGCGACCTCGCTCTTCGCCGCCAGATTCCGCGAGTGCGCCGGTCGCGCGCTGCTGCTGCCCCGTCGACGTCCGGGGCGCCGCGCGCCGCTGTGGCAGCAGCGCAAGCGCGCGCAGGATCTCCTGGGCGTGGCCTCCAGGTACGGCTCGTTTCCCATCGTGCTCGAGACGTATCGCGAGTGCCTGCGCGACGTGTTCGACATTCCTGCGCTGGTCGACACGTTGCGCGCCGTGCAATCACGCCAGGTCCGCGTCGTGACCGTGGACACGCCGACGCCGTCGCCGTTCGCCTCGTCGCTGCTGTTCGGCTACGTCGCCAACTACCTCTACGACGGTGATGCCCCGCTGGCCGAGCGGCGCGCCCAGGCGCTGACGATCGATCAGGCGCAACTGCAGGCGCTGCTCGGGTCGGCGGAGCTGCGTGATCTGCTCGACGCCGACGCATTGGCCGCGCTCGAAGCGCAACTCCAATGCCTGCCGCCGGACTACCGCGCCCGCACACTGGATGGCGTCCACGACCTCCTGCTGCGCATCGGCGATCTGTCGGCCCCCGAGCTGCGCGACCGCGTCGCCGACGACGTGCCCGCCGATGCCGGCGATCAGCTGGTGCGCGCGCGACGTGCGGTGTGGCTCGGCATCGCCGGTGAACCGCGCCTCGTGGCCATCGAGGACGCCGCACGCTACCGCGACGCGCTCGGCGTGCCGCTGCCGCAGGGGCTGCCCGAGGTGCTGCTGGCGGCGCAGCCGCAGGCGCTCCGCGATCTCGTCTCCCGCTACGCGCGCACCCACGGCCCCTTCACCACCGCCGACCTCGCCGCGCGCTTCGGGCTCGGCCGGTCGACCGCTGAACTTGCGCTCAAGGCGCTGCATGCCGAAGGGCGGCTGCTCGAAGGCGAGTTCCGGCCGGGCGGCCAGCAGCAGGAGTGGTGCGAGAGTGCGGTGCTCACGTCGGTGCGCCGTCGTTCGCTGGCGAAGCTGCGGCACGAGGTGGAGCCGGTCGAGTTGCCGGTGCTCGGCCGCCTGCTGACGCAGTGGCAGGGTGTGACGCATCCGCGGCGGGGTCTCGATGCCTTGCTGGACGTCATCGAGACGCTGCAGGGTCTGCCGCTGGCTGCCTCGATCCTGGAGCGCGAGATCCTGCCGGCGCGCCTCGAGCGCTATCAGCCTGCCGACCTCGATGCGCTGATCTCGGCCGGCGAGGTGGTCTGGACCGGCGTCGAGCCGCTCGGGGAACGCGACGGCCGCATCGCCCTGTTCCTGACCGACCACGTGGCATCGCTCTGGCGAGGCGAGCTCCAGCCTCCGTCGCTCGACGACCTGTCGGCGCGGGAACGGGCCATCCTCGACGCCCTCGAGGCCCGCGGCGCGCTCTTCTTCTCCGCCCTGCACGAGGCCGCCGGCGCCGGCTTCCCGCAGGACACCGTCGATGCGATCTGGACGCTCGTGTGGCGCGGGCTGATCACGAACGACACGCTGCAACCGCTGCGAGCGCAGGTCGGGGCCGTCGGTCGCGAGAAGCGACATCGCCCGGCCCAGCGCGCGTTCCGGTCGCGCCGTGTCGCCCCACCGGCGGCCGAGGGGCGCTGGACCCGTCTCGAGGCTCGTGCCGTGGCGCCTGGTGCCACCGATCGCCGCGCCAGTCAGGCGCGGACCGCGACCACGTGGAGTGCCGCGATGGGTCAGCAGTTGCTGACGCGCTATGGCGTGGTGACGCGAGAGGTCGCCGGCGCCGAGGGCCTGCCGGGCGGCTTCACGGCCATCCACGACGTCTTCCGCACGCTCGAGGAGAGCGGCCGCATCCGTCGGGGCTACTTCGTGAGCGGCGTGGGCGCCATGCAGTTCGCCGCGCCGGCAGCC